>CAYORY010000074.1:0-9523 GCA_964406435.1 uncultured Roseivirgaceae bacterium
GTGTTTCGCCAAAGAGGACGAAACCTTACTGAAAGCTGCAAAAATCATGTGTCAAATATGAGCGATCAACTACGTTGCACCCTCGTACAGTCTGAATTGCTGTGGGAAGATGTCCCTGGAAATCTTGATCTTTTTTCTAAAAAACTACAATCTGTTTACGATACGGATTTGATCCTGCTGCCAGAGATGTTTACCACCGGATTCACGATGAATCCTACCACACTGGCCGAACCAATGGACGGCCGATCGGTAAACTGGATGCTCGACAAAGCGAAAGAAACAAGTGCCGTGATTGGAGGAAGTTTGATCATTTTGGAAAAAGGGAAATTCTACAATCGCTTTGTCGTGGCAAGACCCGACGGAAGCACGGAGCATTACGACAAAAAGCATCTTTTTACTCTTGCGCGAGAAAACGAGCCGTACGAGCCGGGCAATCAGCGAGTAGTTCTTGACATAAAAGGATGGAAGGTCTTACCGCTGATATGCTATGACCTAAGATTCCCCGTTTGGGCACGTTCCCAAAAGTCCGCAGATTCTGCCTGGGAATACGACCTAACGGTATATGTAGCCAACTGGCCAACTGCCCGAATGAATGCCTGGGATTCTTTACTGAAAGCCAGGGCTATAGAAAATCAAGCGTATTGCATTGGAGTGAACAGAATAGGGAGTGACGCCAATAATCTGTACTATTCCGGGCATACAGCAGCTTACGATTTTATGGGCGACCCGTTGGTAGATATGGGTGGTGAAGATGGCCTTGGGCAGGTAACTCTAGAAAAAAATTCACTAATCGATTTTAGAAAAAAGCTGCCCTTTCAAGAAGATGCCGATGGGTTCCTGTTCACCTGATCATTTCTTTTCCCTGCCAAATCCGTACAAATTCTGATGCACGAAATCGGTCGGAAATTTTTCGACCTCATCAAATCCCAATTCAATTTTCCCACTATCCTCCGGCACATAGCTCGTCCTGAACAGATAGTCCCACAGGCTCAGGCTTATGCCAAAATTCACCCCGGTTTCCCTCCCGCTCGGCAAATGCTTCGCGTGGTGGTACAGGTGCATGACGGGGTTATTGAAAATGTATTTGAGTGGTCCCCACGTGATTTTGATATTTGAGTGATTGAGGTGGCCAATGGTGATCGCGATGAAGTGAACGATAAATGCTTGTTCCGGCTGAAAGCCCCCAAGGATCATTACGCCGAGGGTTTTCAACGGTTTGTAGAGGACATTCTCCATCCAATGGTATCTCAGATGAGCCGCAAACCCCATCTCCAAGACCGAGTGGTGCACCTTATGAAACCGCCAAAAAAGAGGTGTTTTATGAAGTGCGATGTGCGTGAGCCATTGCACAAAATCCAGTATGACGAAGAAAATGACCAGCTGCGCCCAATTGGGCAAACCGGAAATATCGATAATCGCCAGAGATGTGCGGGTGATACTCAGCTCGGCAAACAACACCCCTAGCACAGCATATACACCGCTGATCATAATGGAGAAAATGAAAAAGTTGAAGAACATGTAAAATCCATCCATCCAAAAATCCTTGCGGAAGATGCGCTGTTCTTTGCGCCACGGGAAGACGATTTCCAGCCCCCACACCACCAGCGAGATCACCACCAATCCCCAGAAAAAATTCCGCTCAAGAGGGACTTGAAATGTGATAGAATCCCATGTCCAGTTTAAGTTGCCCTGAAATGTGCGAATAAACGTGTTGAAATATTTTTCCATAGCTATAAATTCATGACCGCAATGCTATCGCTTTCAATAGGCAATTCTTTGAAGTAACTCCACTCCGTCCATGAGCCGTCATAGTTTCTAACATTTTGAAGACCAAGCAGTTCGGTCAACACAAAAAGAGTATGCGCAGATCTCACCCCGGAATGACAATAGACAATGATTTCACCTTCTGTTTCGATCACTGCCTTATAATTTTCTTTCAGTTCTTCGATAGTTCTAAACTTCATATCCCCACCAAAGTTGATGGCATTGACCCATTCAATGTTCATGCTATTAGGAATTCGACCACTTCGTGAAGCGCCCTTTTTCTGTCTCGATCCGAAGAATTCATCAGAAGATCGGGCATCCAGTAAGACACTCTTGTTAAGCAACAGACTCGATTGAAAATCCTCTCGTTCAATCAGTAGATTAAAATTGTCCCGATTGGAAAACACAAAATTCTCGTTTTGAATGACAGGTTTTACATCAGTCACACTCCCACCGAAATCAACCCACGCCTTTAGCCCACCATTCAAAATGGCCATCTTCTCATGACCATACAGTTTTAAGGCCCACCACACGCGTGCAGCATCGCATGCCCCAATATTGTCATACAAGACAATAAAGTCATCTGATTTAATTCCCTTCTTACCTAGCAACTCCTCAAGTTGCCGCTTTGTGGGTCGCATGCCTGCATAGGAGTAGGTGGTGTCTTCAAGTTCATTTCTCCACAAAAAATTCGCCCCATCAATGTGTGCGTTTTGATAGTCTGTCTCTCGTCTGATGTCAAGGATTTTCACGTTGGAATCATTCAGCCTGTCCGATAACTCTTCAGCTTCGATTAGGTGTTTAACACTGAAATAACCGATTTCTTTCTCTGATAAATTGACGGAACATCCAAGTGCAAATAGTGAGAGAATTATGAGTTTATTCTTCCAAATCATACCACTCGATGTTTGTGAGATTCTGGCGCCTGCCCTTCTTGTTAGGCGCATAATTTTCAGACAAATATTTCACGATCACTTCCTCGCTTTCTCCCAAATCCCACAGATTCTGTGTGGCCTGCATCCATCGAATCATGCTCACCCACCCTTCGCGAGTGGCTCTGTTTTGGGTGATTAGTTTGGCCGAATGGCATGCCGTGCAAGAAGCAATGACCACTTGCAGTCCCTCCGAGTCAATCAAACCAGTGGTCACATGGATGCCATCCTTTATCTCATAAGAGTCAGGCACTACCTGAGCAACGGGTGGCTCGCTTTTGGTTTCAGAGGAAAATCGAACGCCCGAAATGAAGAAGACCAGGCTGGCCACTGTCGCCACGGCAGCCAGCACACTCGTGCCAAGGAGCAATCTGATATACCTGAGCTTGTCTTCGAGTCTCATGCCTTCACCATTTTCACCGCTATCCGATGGCAGGCGTTATTAAGATAGCCTTTGGGATTCCAGCCGGGTAGTACCATCGGCTGACTAATCCCCGCACTGTCAGTAGCACGTGCCCAAACTTCATAGTATCCCTTCTTTGGAAAGGAAATATCCGCCGAGAAATGTTGCCAAGCATGTCGGTTTTTAGGAAGTTCCAATCGGCACCTTTGCCAGGTGGAACCAAAATCAATAGAATAGTGAACCTCTTTCACGTCATACTCTCCAGCCCAGGCATGCCCCCTGATTGAGAGTTTTTGCCCTTCCTTGATCGTCGCTCCGGTTTGAGGATATGTGATCAGGGATTTCACGGGCATGGACTCGATGATGCACATGTTTTCATCGGCTACTTCAGCTCCGGGCGCTACTCCCTCGCAAGGAACACGATAGGCTTGTCCATTCATTTTTTCTCCATCGTGGACAATATTTCTTACAGATAATCTATTGATCCATTTGCCCGAAACAGAAGCGGGATAGCCTCCAGCGACCAACCGCAATGGATAGCCATGTGCCAACGGAATATCTTTTCCGTTCATTTGAAAAGCAATGATCGTTTCGTCGCGAAGGGCCTTTTCGATCGGTACACCACGCGAAATAGGCTCGGTATCAGGATTTCTGCTGAGGTGCAAATCAGTGCCATGATACGCCAGGTACACGGCATCACCTTCTATGCCCACATCTTTCAAAACATCACTAACTCTCACGCCAGTCCATTCGGCACAAGAAACGGCCCCCACCGTCCACTGATTGCCTTTGGCCGGAGGGTCAAACTCGCTGCGCCCATTGCCACCACACTCCAGGGTGAGTTGGTAGGTATAGGTTGGGAATTTTGATTTGAGATCCTTTAAGGAATAGGTTTTTGGTTTGGAAACCGACTCCCCATCTATGGTCAGCGTCCAGTTGTCCACGTCTATTTCTTCCGGTATGAGGCCATTGTTTCGTATGAACATCCGACTGGCAGGAGTGATTTTGTCATCCAAAATATGCGCCTGTGCCTCCATGTTTATTGGACGATCATTGAGCAAAATCATGTCCTTGTCTTTGCCAAATTCTTTGAATGGATCATTCTGCAAAGCGATGGGAATGTAACCTTTGGGAAGGTTTCCGGCGAACACTATTTCAGTTCCCAACAACGCAGCAAGCGAGCTTAGAGACGCATTTCTAACAAAATTTCTTCTCTTCATAGTATTGAGGTTGGACAATGAATTTATCGCTTTTCCACGATTGAACCCAACCAAATGTAGCGAAGTAGTTCTCTGGTCAATGTAACAAGAGTTACAATTCCAGATTAAGGCTATTTAAAATCAATTAAACAGTTCGTAGATCACCTCAAGCATTCTCGTCTGCTCCTCAGTATGGCCATGCTGCGCCTCGATATTTATGTAGGGGATTTTGCGCTGAGCGGCCAAAACCGAAAGACTCCCATCATCGGTCATGGTCTCATTGTTTTGTAAAACGACATTGAACCCTCTTACTTTCAACGCGTCAAAGAATAAACGCTCAGTCACAAAAAAGAAATCATCTGGATCACTTCCCTCTTTGATAAATACATCAGCCGCATCGTTTTTGTACTCGTCCAGGTAGGAAGCCGCCGAGTAATTTTCGTCGGTGTTATTATGCAAAGTGAATATCACGTCAGAATTAATTCCCTCTACAATTTTTTGAGCGAAGGTGCGCACCTCCCGCATGGATTCTTCTGAGTAGCGGCTCAGTTTCATCAGACTTTCCCTAGCCCCCTGATCGGTAAAAATCCTATTGGGGTCTACTTCATAGCCGTGTCGGCCTATTCTGAACTCCAGGTTTCGTTCTCCTGTATGTTTGAGCTGAATTAGCTTGCCGCCAAATCGATCAATAACATCTATGGCTGCCTCGATTGAGGTGTTTTCATCATCGTGAAGATTAATAAAAGTCAGGCCCTTCCCCTTGCTAAAATCGGCCACTACCACGGTGCGGTTACCCACCTCGAAGGATTTCTCATTGTACGTAGCACTCGGTGATTTCTTAAAGGCGATCTCCGCGGGACTCTCAGCAACTACACTTTCCTTTTCATTCGCCGGTTCATTTTCCAAGGTCTTCAGAGTGACCTCCGCTGATTTGCATCCCGCAAAAAATAGTAATAGGAATAGATACTTCATGCAATCCCCGAAATAAATACATTTTGAGTTTTCAACTGGCGCGAATCCCAATGATTATATCAAAAATGAAAACTAATCCGTTCAATCCAAAATGGAAACCTGAAATGATCCCGGCTCCAATTATCAAAAACACAACATAATGGACACTAACACTACTACTACCCATGAGGGGAAGACACGCCCCGTTGATCGCATGCTCTACTGGTTTGCAACCGCAATTCCCGACATTATCAAAGACTCCAAATCCGACGCAAATCGATCGAAAATCATCGGCATTGGGGTGCTATTTACATTTCTTTACGCCTGCATAGCGTGGGTTTACTTTTGGTCAATCACCGTCTCGTCACCATGGCTCTACGTTCCCCTTGGGCTCTTTCTGGGCTTTGGCATTTTGACGATTGACAGAATGCTGATCGGCTCCATAAAGGCTGGAAAAATCAACATTGTTCCGACAATATTTCGGGTGCTTTTAGCGCTTGCTCTTGGGACTTTCATTGCCCAGCCAGTTATTCTCTGGATGTTTCAGGATGACCTGAAAGGAGAAATAGCCTTATTGAATGATGCCAAAATAGAGGAACGAAACCAGCAACTACTGATCACAAGAAATAGCCAATCTCAAAGTCTGATTGCTTCCAAGGCAAATTTGCAAGATCAGATTGATGAGAAATATGCGGATGTGGCAGCTGCACGAAAATCGTATCAAGAGGAAATAGACGGCACAGGTGGCTCCATGCGCTACGGCATCAAAACTGTGGGAAAAGAGAAAGGAAAAATTCTCGAAAGAGAGGAGCAGGAATTAGCCAATCTCCGCGTCCTGAATCAACCAAAACTTGACAGCCTTGATGCCAGGCTAAGCCAAATAGAGTCGGACTATCAAAAAGAAATCACCACCTATCAAGATGAGTACGTCAATGCCGGATTTCTCATTCAGGTGGAAGCTCTACAGTCTTTGATCAAAAAGGACTCTACCGGCGCACTTCAAAATCGATACATCCTGCTGCTAATTATTCTGGTGCTTTTTGAGCTAGTGCCGATCATTAGCAAGATTTTCCTGCCCACCGGATCCTACGATCTGCACATGGAACTACTCGATGAGCAAGAAGCCGAGAGATTCAAAAAGGAATATGCGCGGGACCAATCCTTCGATGAAGCATACCAGAAAGGGGCTATAGAGCAAGAAAAGCGATTGCTTTCCGTGTTCTTTAGGAAATCAGATCAGGCAAAAACAGATCGCCTGAATGAAGAAACAGATGATTGGAGTAGTGCCAAGGCAGGTTCTCTGAAAGAGAAAGTGAAGGAAGTCATTCTAAGCTGAGTAAAGCCTATGTCAGCCCAAAACCAAAATCCTTCATTAACTTTCTCTTTCATCAAAGTCCCCTACCATGAAGCGAAGAAGTTTTATTCAAGTCGGCACGCTTGCGACCGCCGTACCTTTTATTGGCCTCAAGGCATGTTCCCCTGCCCCTGAAGTATCCAGTTCTTCAGAGGAAAAGCCTTTTGAATTGGAAGAATGGACCGTTGCTCAGTTTCAGGAAGCGATGGAGTCGGGCAAGTACACCAGTCGCCAAATTTGCGAATTGTACCTGAAGCGAATCGAGGAGAAAGATCAGGTGGAGGGAGGGCTTAATAGCGTGATTGAAGTGAATCCTGATGCCCTTGCGATAGCAGATAGTATGGATGCAGAGCGAGCGGAAGGGAAGGTGAGAGGCCCACTTCACGGCATCCCGATCATGATCAAGGACAACATCGACACAGAAGATAAAATGCAAACCACTGCCGGTTCCCTTGCTTTGGTCGGAAACCCAGCACCCAAGGATGCGCCCATTGTGGCACAGCTCAGAGAAGCGGGAGCAGTGCTTCTCGGCAAAACGAACTTAAGCGAGTGGGCCAATTTCAGGTCTACCCGATCGTCGAGCGGATGGAGCGGAAGAGGTCGGCAAACCAGAAACCCCTGGGCACTGGACAGAAACCCCTGTGGATCCAGTGCCGGCTCTGGCGCGGCGGCTTCTGCCAACATGTGCGCGATCACCATTGGCACAGAAACCAACGGCTCCATCGTGTGTCCATCATCCGCAAATGGGATTGTTGGCATCAAACCAACGGTGGGGCTGTGGAGCCGCACGGGCATCATTCCCATCTCCGAAACGCAGGATACTGCCGGGCCAATGTGCCGAACCGTGGCAGATGCCGCCATCTTATTGGGCGCTTTGACGGGCGATGATGCCAAGGACAAAGCTACCCAGCAAGTAGGACGAAAGGTGGAAGCGGACTACACGCAGTTTCTGGATATCGAGGGACTCTCCGGCAAACGAATCGGCATTCTTGAGGGAGCGTTTGGTTATCATGAAGCTGTGGATAATATCATGGAAGAGGTGGTGGCCACCCTGGAAGCCAAGGGAGCTACTGTAGTCAGGGACGTGGATGTCGTTGGAGATGGTGAGTACGGCCGGTCTGGGTTTGATGTGCTTTTGTATGAATTCAAAGACGGTTTGAACAAGTACCTCGCTACCCGACCAGATGCTGCAGTGAAGACATTGGCGGATGTGATAAAGTTCAATAAAGACAATGCGGATCGGGAGATGCCCTACTTCCAGCAGGAGATACTAGAGATGTCGGAGGCAAAAGGAGACCTGACCGAGCAGGAATATAAGGATGCCCTCAAGACGGTACTGGGCGTTTCCCGAAACGGCATAAATAATGCGATGGAAAAGGACAACCTCGATGCGATCATCGGTGTGACCGGCGGCCCTGCCTGGCCGATTGACTTGATCAATGGAGATCATTTTGGCACGGGGAGTTCGTCTCCCGCGGCTCGCTCCGGCTATCCGAATATCACCGTTCCGGCAGGGCTTGTCCACGGCATGCCTGTGGGTATTTCAATTTTCGGAAAGGCCTACACCGAGGGCAAGTTGATCAGCATAGCCTATGCTTTTGAGCAGGCCACTAACATTCGCAAGGCACCTCGGCTTTTGAAGACACTGGAATTGCCCTGATTTTGTTAAACTTGATTCTGAATGAATAATGCAGAGATAAAAGCCTTGGTTTCGCTGCTGGAGGATGATGACGAGTCGGTAGTGGCGGAGATTGAAGAGAAAATCATGTCGATCGGCACGGGGATCATCCCCTTTCTGGAGGAAGAATGGGAGACGAATTTTAACCCGACCATTCAGACCCGAATAGAAGACCTAATTCATGTACTCCAATTCGAGTTGGTGCAGGAGCGTTTCCAGGATTGGAAGGAAAATGAGCAAGACAATCTGCTCAAAGGGCTGTGGATCATCGCCACGTATCAGTACCCCGATTTGGAATACGATCAGCTGAGAGGAGATTTTGAGCAATTGTACATTGATGCATGGCGTGAGTTTCGGGACGATATGACGCCATTCGACCAAATCCGAATCCTGAATAGTGTGTTGTTCGACGGGTTTAAGTTTCGTGCAAATACCAAAAATTTTCATTCACCGGCCAATTCCATGATCAACGCAGTGCTGGAATCCAAAAAGGGCAATCCCATCTCCCTTTGCGCCATTTATCTGATGATCGCACAGAGGCTAGAGTTGCCCGTGTACGGCGTGAACCTGCCCAACCTTTTCATTCTCACCTATAAAAGTGACTCCACACAGTTTTACATCAATGTGTTCAACAAGGGCCTGATCTTTTTGACTGAAGACATTGATAACTACCTGGACAACCTGCAACTCGATCGACGTGACATATTTTATCAGCCATGCACCAATCAGGACATGATCCTGCGCATGCTTCGCAACTTGATCGTCTCCTTCGAGAAATTGGGCGATTACCACAAATCCGATGAGATCAAAGTGATCCTGCAGAAGCTCGACCCGAATTATTTTAGCACTGAATAATTTTTTTTCCGGAGATCTCAACTTTTTTGAAAAGACGGGTGTTGTCACTTCATGGATAAATCAGCCAACAAGCAGTCCAAACCAAAGGACCTCCGTGAAATTCTGAAAAAAGCATTTATAGAAGAGGTACTCACCCACGAGCATCCGCCCACCTCTGTATTTGCCTTTGCTAAGAAATGCAAAGTCTCTGAGGAGGATTTCTACAAACATTTCAATTCCCTACCCACCCTTCAAAAAACCATCTGGCTGGATTGGTTCAATGAGGTAGTGGCTGTCTTGGAGAAGGATAAAAACTTCCATGAATACGCGCTCAGAGAGAAAATCCTTTCTCTTTATTTCACCTGGTTCGAAAAGATCAAGAGCAATAGAAGTTATGCGCTCTACTCA
>CAYORY010000075.1:0-9481 GCA_964406435.1 uncultured Roseivirgaceae bacterium
TCAAGATTCCGCTCACAATTTTCACAAAGAAGATGGCTCTGGGTTGGTTGGGAAACGGGCCGATTTCGGATTGTCCTAGCATCTGCCACCATTCCTGAAAACCACCCTCGGTGATTACCTGTGCTGCCTCATAGTAGGCAAACGTGTCTCCAGCACCGAAGAAGACCTTGAAAATGATGCCGAGCGCAATGCCCGCTGTGATCTTAAGAAAAAAGGAGAGGTAGTACAACCACTGGTCAGGTTGTTTTCTTCCAATCAGCCAGATGAAAAATACTATGAGTGAAAGGTGTACAGGATACATCATTTGCGGAATAGCGAACTGCCAACAGCACAATTAAGGCATTTTTTGCGACTGCAAAAATCCTTGAACAACGTGATAAGGGCCTGAGAATCAAAGGCATTATTTGGTGCTTTGCCCACTTCTTCAAAATGCCTAGTGTGGCGATTGGATTCGGCGGGCAAATCTTCTAAAAATTGAATGGCTTTGGTCATCATGGCTGGCTGATCAGTGTGTAGCGAATAAGCTGCCAACAAAGGAACGACCGAATTGATGATCAGGTTTTCGAGCGTGGACTTACCCAACTGATTTGAACCTCGCTTGAGAGGTTTTTCAAAATCATAGTGGGCCTTCCAGTAGTCCGGCAGGCTCAGCGTAAGAGATTTTTTCAGTTCGTTCAGATTGGCCACTTCCCTGAAAAGTGAAAACAGTTTTTGGTGAGTACTCAGGAGTGTGGCGAATTGGGCCAATCGCACACTTGGAAAGTTGGACGGACGCATTTTGCCGAACTTCCATTGGACCCGATGAAGGCCATTGGTCAGGCCATATTTTTTGCTTAAAAATGCGAATTCCGTCTTTAAAGCCACCGGGTACCTATGCAACTGATCTTCCAGGAATCCAGCCTGACCAAAAACGAGTGCCTCGATTTGTGCGGGTTGGTCGGCATGCTTTGTCAGTATTTTTAGTGGCAGGTTGAGGGCAAGATGTTCGAAACTCTCGGCATTGAGCGAGAAACCGAAATTCCTCGCGAGCGTAATGTAGGCGACTTCCTCCCAGTCGTAGTATAGGGTGTGTGCTTTTTCCAGTATCCACTCCGACTTCAGCTGCAAACGGCGAGTGAGCATGGCATCCAGGTTTGAGTGCCACGTCAGGTCATGGATTTTAGTCAGATGATTGGCACAAAGAATCTGTTGCGGCTGATTCAGGAAAGTTTTGTAGTTGGATAGTAGGGCAGGGTCTACCAAATGTTGTAGCTCCAGGGCTGGGATGAGAGTACCCTCTTTTCGTGACACGAGCGAGTCGTTTTGCCACACCACATGAAGGATTACATTTTCATAGGCAGGGTTACCTGTGTGGCCGTGATGGTTCCAATCGGAAGATCGTAGGTGAATTTCTACCTGCCCGTTCCACTCGATTTCACCCATCTTGACTCTGGCTCCACTGAAATCCGGACCTGAGTCGTGGTTATGAATGCCCGGATAAAAAACCTGAAGCACGTCTCCATCGCTGGTGGTAAGGTTAGAACTATCGAACTTCTGAAACTTCCAGATAAAATGAAGAAACGCTTCGTTCATAATGGTTTAAACTTAGTATGATTAACTAAGTTTGAGATGTGAATTTTAACAAGTTGGTTTTTGGTAATTCAGTAGAGTTCAATTTCACCTTGGATACGGATCATCAGGAATTTCTTGAGAAATTAAGTAGCCTAGCGGGACGAGAAACTGAAAATGGCTATTACTCAATCTCAGACAAGTTTTCGTATCAATATCAGCCCAAAGGGTTTGATTCAAATTCATGGTTAGAAATAAAATATACTGGGTATAAAGATTCTCAATTCTTGTGGAAGCCTTGGCCCTTTTTTACTCCAAAGCCCTTTTTAGATAGTTCCTTTTTGGAAGAAAATGGTAAATCTAAGATTATTGGAAATGTTTATTTCGATGAGATTTGGCCTATTGGTTTAGTAGTCACGCCAGCAGCTGTTGTTTTTTCATTGATTGTTACACTACTGTTTCGTGATTTGTTGATAGATGGTTCTATTCAATTCATTATCATATTACTTATTTGGGTTTTCTTGATGTCGACAATAACCTTTGGAACCATGAAGAGACGGATAATCAAGATGAAAGGAGAGCTATTAGAATTTTTCTAATAATCCACCCATTTCCATTTGAATCTTCCTAGCCTCTTCTGCCGCCACCTCGGCAAAATCTACATCATCAGAAGCATAAATAATTCCTCGCGCCGAGTTGATCAGCAAGCCACCATCTTCATTCAGTCCTGCCTCGCAAATGGCTGTCATGTCTCCACCTTGTGCACCTACGCCTGGGATTAGCAGGAAATGGTCGGGAATAATATTGCGGATGGTTTTTAGCTGTTCGGGACGAGTGGCTCCTACTACATACATGAGGTTGTCGGTACTTCCCCATTCGCTGCTTTTTTGAATGACTTCTTCGTAGAGCTTCCCGCCTTTTTCTAAGTCCAAATCCTCAAAATCCTTGAATCCGGGATTGGAAGTAGCAGCCAAAATGATGGCCCATTTTTCATTAAACTCCAGAAATGGTTTCACAGAATCTTCTCCCATGTAAGGTGCCACAGTGATAGAGTCAAAATTCATTTCCTCGAAGAAAGCCCGGGCATACATTGTAGAGGTATTCCCAATGTCGCCACGCTTGGCATCTGCGATAGTGAATACATTCTCCGGCAAATAATCAATGGTCTTTTTAAGCGCTTCCCAGCCTTTGATGCCATGTGCTTCGTAGAAGGCGATATTGGGTTTGTAGGCTACCGAATAGGGCAGAGTCGCATCGATGATTGCTTTGTTGAATTCGAAGATCGGGTCCTCCAAATCAAGTAGATGCTTGGGTATTTTTCGGATGTCCGTGTCAAGCCCCACACATAGGAATGATTGCTTTGTTCGGATTTGCTGGATTAGTTGCTGGCGAGTCACATGGCGAAATTAATTCAAACAATGTGGACTGGCTACTCGGATAGAGAATCAGCAATTTGTAGTTTTCTTTAGGTAGCTATCGTTTTCGATTTGCCCTAATCAAGCAAACTCTACTTTATGAAAAACTTGTTCACAATTCTTACCATCTTTTCCTTAACCTCTTTTGGATGTAGATATCAATATGTTACCATGACGAGCGATTTGCCTGAAAAGGACGGAGGAGGATTTGTATTCGAGAACGATAGCGTTAGCATCCAATATGATTTCCTCAGCTCATCCGAGCTACAAGTAAGAATTCGAAATAAACTTAGTGAATTAATCCACCTTGATTTATCAAAATCAGCTCTTATTAGTGAGGGAATGGCGACTTCTCTGTATTCAGGGAATGTAAAATTTTCAGGCTATAGTTCGAGCGGTAGTTTTATAGGAAAGGCCAATGGAGCCCCATTTTTATTACATATTCCGCCAAAGAGTGAGATTACTCATGTCATTAGACTTAAAAATTTGGGGTTTAGGAAAGATTTGGTCTTGAGCAAGGAATACGAGGATATCAAATTAGGGTACAATAAGGCCAAGGAGTTCAAGTTCTCCCAAGGGGATTCTACAGGTTTATTTAAGCCGTTCCTTTTTGTAAATAACTCTGATGAGTCGCTCCCTCAGTCTTTTCAGTATAGCTTCTGGGTAGGTAAAATCGTGATGACGAACTATACGTTTCCTGTTAATTCGACTAGCCAATTTGTGAATTCAGAACCAGTAGGAGCCGCTAAGGCGGTGATTGTTGCAGGCGCAATAGGTTTAGCGGTAGGCTACATTGTGCTGGAATCTAAGTATCCTGATGAAGATGAGTAGCGTGTCAGATTTTGTTGATTCTGATTACTCTTGATTGGGATCCGTCATATAGCCTTAGGAAGTACACTCCTGATCTAAGAGTACTCAAGTAATCAGAAATTTGGGAATCCGCTTCTGTCTCAACGGAAGTGCCTTTGTACACGATTTGACCATGGTCATCCATCAGCTCGAAGTGATTGAATGCCCCGTTTATCTTCACTTGACCCCTTGTTGGATTTGGGTAAACACTAGGTTCAAAAACGTGCTTGAGTGTTTCAGACTTCCCAATTTTATTCTTCATTGTGATGAGAATTACGCCGTTACTTGCTCTGGACCCATATAGAGCAGTGGCCTTTACATCTTTCAGAATTTCAATGCTTTCAATGTTTTGCGGATTGATATCATTTATTCTGTCATCCTTTACTACAATTCCATCTACAACTAAGAGTGGTTGCTGGGACGATTTAATCGAACCATGACATACAATCCTAATTTTTAGATTGGAGTCATTATTAATCAGAACACCTTTAGAGTTTCCTTGTAAAGCTCTATCGAAGTTTTGCATCGGCATTTCTGTAGTGGGTTGTGACCATCCCAAGAAGGGAACAATGATTAATTGAAGGATTAAGGCTCGAACGTTCATGCTGTAATAACAATTACTTAATGTCTATCCCTATCATCACCTAATCACTTTTTGGGGAAGAATATCGCTTTTCAAATTTCGAAATTGAATGAAGACTTAATTTTTTGCGTGCTATCCTTGCTGCACTATTCATCACCTGCAGCTATGAAAAATTACGATCCTAAAAGTTGGTTTCACCTTTTTACGCACGACTATAGCCGTGCTATTTTTTCTCGCTTATTAACGGCCATGATCTATCTGGCGCTTTACACGGCGGGTTTGGCCTTTGTTTTTCACTATTTCGACATTAACTATCCCGGCACCACATCTGTGCATAGTATCATGGGAATCGTCCTCGGTTTTTTTCTGGTCTTCCGAAGCAATGGCGCGTATGATAGATGGTGGGAGGGACGCAAAACGTGGGGCGCCCTTGTGAACAACAGCCGAAACTTAGCATTGAAATTTGCGGTCATGGTGCCCAATGAGCATAAATATTCTAACCTAATAACGGATTGTATTTCGGCGTATCCAAAAACTCTTAAAGAACACCTGCGCGACGGAGTGGCCAAGGAAGAGGTGACCAAATTGCGCAACGAGCTTGAGCTAGATACCATTGACCATATGCCCAATGCCATTGCCAAGAAGATTGTCTGGCTGGCAAATGCCTTGAAAAAGGATGGAACCATTGATGCCGAACAATACAGAGTCTTGGACAATCAGATTATGTCTTTGACCGACATTACGGGTATATGCGAGCGGATCAAGAATACCCCCGTGCCTCACTCCTACAGTATCTTTATGAAGAAATTCATCTTTGTGTTTTTGAGCACATTGCCTTTTGCTTTTTTGCCAACCTACGGCTATTGGACCATAGCAATCTCTATAATTCTTCTGTATGTTTTGATGAGCATTGTATTGCTGGCTGAAGAAATCGAAGACCCATTTGGCTCGGACATCAATGACTTGCCGACCGACGGCCTTTCAGTGAAAATAGAGGAGAATGTGCGCAACATCATGGAGTAAGGATGACCAATGATCCCTCGGATTTTTATTTAAATCAGAATGAGCCGAATAGAGGATGTCTGCTGGCGCTGAGGTCGATTTTACTTGAGAGGGGTGATCTGGAAGAGACCACCAAATACGGAATGCCCTGCTTTTGTTTCCGAAAAAAGGCACTGGTTTACCTCTGGGTAGACAAAAAAACCAAGGAGCCTTATCTTCTTTTTGTAGATGGTCAACTGATGGATCATCCTATGTTGGAGGCGGGTGATCGGGCACGAATGAAAATCTTCAGGCTGGATCCATATTCGGATTTGCCCATTGATTTGATTGAGTCATTCGTACAAGCCGCCCTCAAGCTGCGATATCAGGGATAGCTATTGGTCGATGTTGAATTTCCTGAATACCCAAACAGACATAGGAAAAATCATGAAGGATATCAGGGCCAAAAAGATGAAAGACGCAGGTAGGCCAAAGCCGTGTGCCAAATAGCCAATAAACGGTGGTCCTGCCACAAAACCGATGGTGGAGTAGGTGCCCACCAGAGAAATGGCCATGCCTGCTGAGTATTTTTTCGATTGCCCGGCCAAAGTGAATATCATCGGGAAGAAGGCGGCCGTGCCAATGCCGACTAAAGTGAAGCCGACGAGTGCTGGCCAGAATGAAGGGAAGATCACAGCCACCAGATAGCCAGCCAACATGGTCACCGAGCTCAGGGCAAAGACCATTTTCATTCCGAGCCTATTGATGACCCAATCGGACAAAAACCGGGAACCCGACATGGCGATCATGAAGGTCAGGTACCCAAGGGTGAACACTTCCACATGAACTACTTCCTTGAAATACACGCCACTCCAGTCAAACATCCCTCCTTCGCCAATGGCCGCCAGCAACACCAAACCTCCCAATGAAAGGATATATGGATCCGGCTTGCCAAATTTTATTTTGGTCGCCGATGGGGCATGATCACCCCGAAGCAGCCATTTGCCGGCCAGGAGAAATGCGACCGCCGCGCAGACCGTCACTACCAGAAAATGTACCTCCAGACTCACATCAAACCCTACCATGAGCGTGCTTGTGCCCACTCCCGCTATCCCCCCAAGGCTCCATGTCCCATGAAAGGATCCGTTGATGTTTTTGCCATATTCTCTTTGCAGATGAATGGACTGGGTGTTCATGGAAATGTTCAGGATGCGGTTGAAAAACGAGAATAGAAATAACCCGACTCCATACCAAATGACCGTGGGCATGAACCCCAGCAAACCAATAAATACACAAATCATGAGGCCGCCCATAAGTAGCGGTTTTCGACTCTCGTATTTGTCCACCAGCCAGCCCGAGAGCGGCAGCCCTAGTAGTGAACTTATCGGCATGACCAACAGGAGCGATCCGAGCTGTGCTTCGTTGAGTTCGAAAAGTTCTTTGATGGTGGGAATGCGAGAGGCAAGGGTGGCGAAAATCAAACCACCCAGGAAGAAAACTGTGCTCAGTGCGATGCGATGTTTGACCTTCTCTTGCATTCCGCAAAAGTGATTGCTTTTTAAATCAACATCCTTAAGTCAATTGCCCATTGGATATGTTTTTTTACCTCTGATGAATCACCAAGCCTAGCCGATTTTAAGCACTGGGCTCCATCATGAGCGTAGAACACCAGGCATTTGTGCAGGCAGTAAGCTCTTGTTCCTTCTGCATGAAATCATGAGAAAGGATGATTTCTTTTCCATTCTTCATGGTGAAATACCACGTGGTATATGGGCTCTTCCGAAATTCATACGTGGAACGATAGTATGCCACCTCGCTGTGTAGGATTGTTCGTTGGCCTTTCAGTAGTTCCTTTATTACGATTTCATTTTCGTTGATTTCAATGGATCTGTGTCGCATGAGCGCTACGACGAGCAAGAGGGTGGCCACCGCATAAATCAACCAGGGCAGCCAGTCAAAACTTGAGCTATCAGCCAAAATAGCCCCCGTTACATAGCCCAGAATAGCCAGTGGATACATGACGGGGTTGTAGTTGAATTCTTGTGATTCCATATCAGTTTGGAGTTTATTCAAACATTTTAATGGTATAGTCGATCAGATTCATCCCTCCCGATTTTCCATGCCCCGGAATCACATATTTGGTTGAAGGAAAGGCTTGCTTCGTTTTTCTCAACGTTTCAGACCAAGCTTCAATATCAGCATCCGCCAAGTTTCCCTTACCGGCATTGAGCGATTTTATCATGCATCCGCCAAAGATGACCCCCTCCTCTTTCACACAGGAAATTATATTTCCCGGTGCATGAGCGGGCCCAAAAAACTGGTTAACGATCGAAAGTTTCCCCACACGCAATTCCAGAACATCTTTGAAAGTGTTTTGCGGCACTTCGTATCCATCTTCTGCTGCAAGTTTGGCGGTCACGCTGCTGGAGTAGGAGGGAATGTTCTCTTGATGAAATAAGGCTAAACTCCCCAGGCAATCAATGTGGTGGTGATTTACAACGACTGCTTTGATTTTTACTTTCATTTCATCTTCCAGCCACTTGATAAGTTCGACGGCCGCCGTATTTTCAGAAGGTGTATCCGCTATCACCGCTTCCCCATTATTGAGGACCACCATGCCATTGCAGCTCACTTTACCGTAATCATCTGTATCAAGGAAAGTTTCATGAATGAATACCGAGCCGGTGAGCTGATGAATAATGAGGTTCTCGGTATGGTAGACAATTTGGCCGGGTAAGTCCAAAGTGATAAAAAAGAAGAGTAAAAACCCTAAGAATTTCATTTCTCCAAGTTAAGCCAGTTTGAAATCTTTGGACGTACAATTTTTATCCATTCCATTCCTCTGTACCTTCGCGCCCTGAAATACAGCGACTTATGATTTCTACTCAAAACATCTCCCTTCAGTACGGCAAGCGGGTCCTCTTCGATGAAGTCAATATCAATTTCACTCCCGGCAACTGCTACGGTATCATTGGTGCCAATGGTGCCGGTAAGTCTACTTTTCTTAAAATTCTCTCCGGAGAAATTCAGGCCAACTCCGGCTCGGTAAACATCGAGCCGGGTAAGCGGATGGCTGTGCTGAAGCAAAATCACTTTGAGTTTGATGAAGTGCCTGTGTTGGAAACGGTGATCCGAGGACATCAGGAGCTGTGGGACATTATGCAGGAGAAAGATGCCATCTATGCCAAGCCTGATTTTTCTGAAGCAGATGGAAACCGTGCGTCAGAACTGGAAGCCAAGTTCGCCGATATGGATGGCTGGAATGCCGAGTCGGATGCTGCTGCGCTATTAAGCGGCTTGGGCATTAAAGAAGCTGATCACTACAGCTTGGTCAAAGACCTGAACGGAACCGAGAAAGTACGCGTGCTTTTGGCGCAAGCTCTTTTTGGAAATCCTGACATTCTGATCCTCGATGAACCTACCAACGACCTGGACATCAATACGATCTCCTGGCTGGAAGATTACCTGCTGGATTTTAACAATACACTCATCGTAGTTTCTCACGATAGACATTTCTTGGATACCGTATGCACGGACACCGCTGACATTGATTTTGGGCAGATGAAATTGTACACAGGGAATTACAGCTTCTGGTATGAGTCAAGTCAACTGGCCCTTCAGCAGCGATCATCAGCCAACAAAAAGGCTGAAGACAAGAAAAAGGAATTGCAGGAGTTTATCGCTAGGTTTAGTGCGAATGCTTCTAAGTCGAAGCAGGCTACTAGTAGAAAAAAATTGCTCGACAAAATCAACGTTGAGGAAATTCAGCCTTCTAACCGAAAGTACCCAGCCATTATTTTCAACCAAAACAGAACTGCCGGGGATCAGATATTGGAGACCTCCAAGCTGACCAAAGAAGTCAATGGAGAAACGCTCTTTAAGGACGTTGATCTATTCGTGAACAGAGGCGACAAGATTGCGGTTGTTGGCAATGATGGGGCGGCCATTACTGCGTTTTTCCAAGTATTGATAGGGGAAGAAAAGGCAACTTCCGGTGCTTTCAAATTTGGTCAGACCATCACACCGGCTTACCTGCCAAACGATAATTCTGAGTATTTCAAATCAAATGACAACCTGATTGATTGGCTGAGACAATACTCCGATG
>CAYORY010000076.1:0-9360 GCA_964406435.1 uncultured Roseivirgaceae bacterium
TCATGGCTAAGAAGGTAGTAGCAACTCTAAAACAACCAGGCGGAGCGAAGTTCGCAAGGATCATTAAAGCAATCAAAACTGAGAGTGGTTCTTACTCTTTCAGAGAAGAAATGGTGCCTGAAGCTGAGGTAAAGAACGCCTTGGCAAAATAATACGACAAAAAACTCAATCGAAAGCCGCTCCGATTTTTCAGAGCGGCTTTTTTATAATCTCGTGGTTCATTTTTCGTCTAATTTTACCGCTTATGGGACTATTCAACCTATTCAATAAGGAAAAAAGGGAATCTTTGGATAAGGGTCTTGAGAAATCCAAGGAGAGTTTTTTTGGAAAGCTTGGCCGTGCAGTCGCAGGGAAATCCACGGTGGATGCAGAGGTGCTGGATGAACTGGAGGAAGTGTTGATTACCTCTGATGTGGGAGTAGAAACTACCGTAAAAATAATCGAGCGTATAGAAGAGCGAGTAGCGAAGGATAAGTATGTCAATACAGAAGAATTGGACAGAATTCTTCGAGAAGAAATTGCTGGATTGCTTTCAGAAAATAACACCGTCGATCTCACCGATTTTGAAATCCCGAAAGTGGATGGTCCGTATGTCATCCTCGTTGTAGGGGTGAATGGAGTCGGAAAGACGACCACTATTGGAAAACTTGCCGCACAGTATAAAAATCAAGGTAAGAAAGTCATTCTTGGCGCAGCGGACACGTTCCGTGCGGCAGCTGTAGATCAGCTGAAAATGTGGGGAGAGCGGGTAGGCGTGGAAGTGGTGGCCAAAGGCATGAATACTGACCCATCAGCAGTGGCATTTGAGGCGGCAGAGAAGGGCGCTAAGGAAAATGCCGACGTGGTAATCATCGATACGGCTGGTCGGCTTCATACCAAAGTGAACCTCATGAACGAGCTCACCAAAATCAAAAAGGTTGTGCAAAAATTCATTCCTGATGCACCGCACGACGTGATGCTAGTGCTGGACGGGAGCACCGGACAAAATGCATTCATCCAGGCGCAGGAGTTTACAAAAGCCACGGATGTCACCTCATTAGCCATTACAAAGCTTGATGGAACCGCGAAGGGCGGAGTGGTGATCGGCATTTCAGATCAATTCAAAATCCCTGTCAGGTATATTGGAGTCGGAGAGAAAGTGGAGGATCTTCAGGTATTCAACAAAATGGAATTTGTGGATTCCTTCTTTAAGAAAGTCAGTTAGCTTCTACAAAAAGCGAGTCAGCTTTTGATTGAATCGCTTTCATCGTGCCAGGCTGGATTACAAAATTGAAATTGGCAAAATCCCTTAGCACCCGCACGTCGGTACAGATGCCATTCACATACGTGTAGTAATTGTCTCCATCGGGAGAGGTTAAAAGATACTTGTGGTTGTCCACTTTCTTGAATGTGAGAAATTGGGCAAACTGCTGAGAAAAAACAACCTGGCCATCCTTCGGTTCTTCAAAATAAATCTGAGAGATGGAATACTCGATCGGGTCTGTTACTTCAGCAGAAACCCCGTCTAACGTCAAAGTATGGCCTTTCTTCGAACTGACAATTTTTGAATCCTTTTGAGTACGGCCATTCAGGGTGCTTAGTGCCTTGCCCCAGTCCAGATGCTCACCACGAAATTTCTCATACATGCTATACCTGATCGTGAAGGAAAACAAGACTTTGTAGGTCACCTCGCTTTCGATCTTGATCTCCTCCATCTCTCCCTCCACCGTTTTTTTCACGGTCATCAATCCAAGATTTTTGCTCCCCTTCATCACATCGTATCGCAGTGTTTGTCCGCTCACCGATGTGAGGAACAAAAAGAGGAGGAGTACAGATGTGAATCTAAAATTCAAGGTCTTGTTGTTGTATCTTGTAAGGACACAATGATAACCGAATAGTCAATCCCTACGCCATGAAGTACAAAAAAATCTCCTTTAAAAACAAATCAGATGTAGAATTATCGGCACAATTGGACTTCCCCATTCAGAAAGTACCCGCTGCTTATGCAGTATTTGCCCATTGTTTCACTTGTTCCAAAAATCTTAAATCAGTAGACAATATTTCTCGAGCACTTACCAGTAAGGGCATTGCTGTTTTACGATTCGATTTTACGGGATTAGGGCAGAGTGATGGAGATTTTTCGGACACAAATTTTTCTTCCAATCTGTCGGACATAGAAGCGGCTTACGAGTTTCTGGAAGAAAACTATCAAGCCCCGCAGATTCTGGTTGGTCATTCCTTGGGAGGAGCGGCCGTATTGAACGTTGCTTCTCGGTTATCCGAAGTTCGGGCGGTTGCTACCATAGGCGCTCCCTCTACACCTGAGCATGTTCGCCATTTGCTTCAAAACGGAGAAAATGAGTTAAAGGAAAAAGGAGTAGCGGAGGTCAATATAGGCGGGCGCACTTTCAAGATGAAAAAGCAATTCCTGGATGATTTGGAAGAAAGATCGGGGAGTACTGAGATAAGAAACATGGGTAGATCGCTTTTGATACTTCATTCGCCGCAGGATAAAATTGTCTCAATAGACAATGCTTCAGAAATTTACCTTCAGGCGAAGCACCCAAAGAGTTTTATTACGCTGGACAAAGCGGATCACTTGCTCATGAAGGATAGTGATGCCATGTATGCCGGTGAGGTGATCGCGTCATGGGCTTCACGGTATTTGGATTTGCAGGAGCAAGAACTACAACCCGAAGGTGAGGTGAAGGTGCGGACAGGTAGCAAGGGTTTTACTACAGAAATTACCGCGGGCCGCCATCAAATGGTGGCGGATGAACCAGCAAGTGTGGGAGGAGGGGATTTAGGGCCGTCACCTTATGTCTACTTGCTTTCGGCATTGGGGGCTTGCACCGCCATGACACTTCGGATGTATGCTGATCATAAGAAAATAAACTTAGAGGAAGTGGAGGTAAAACTCACGCACGATAAGGTGCATATAGAAGACGGATCGAGCAGTGAAAGCTCTTCAGGAAAAATCGACGAAATCAAACGGTTCATCAAACTGGAGGGAGACCTAACTGACGAGCAGCGAAGACGACTTGTCGAAATCGCGGACAGGTGTCCGGTGCATAAGACGATTGAAGGTAAGCCTAGAATTTTGACAGAAGAGGTTTAGCCATCAGTTTCGATGGATTCTATTTCATGGGTCTCCTCTTTCTTAAAAAACCTTTTCTGATATATCAGAATGACAATAATGCTGCAAAAAATGCTGGCATCAGCAATGTTGAAAACAGGCCATAGAGCCATGAATTTCCCGCCCATTAGCGGTACCCAATCAGCGATATACCCCTCCCAGATGTCGATGTAGAACATGTCCACCACCTGGCCATGAAACCAAGGTGAGGGTGCGTCGTAAGGGGCATTGTCCAGGAAAACGCCATAAAAAATACTGTCCACCAAGTTGCCAATGGCACCTCCAAGGATGAGGCCGATGCAGAATAGCAGGCCGGTAGCTGCGCCTTTTTTGTGCAGGTAGTAGAGATAATATCCGATGGCCACCATCGCCACGATCCTGAAAACTGTCAGTACGATTTTGCTATTCTCAAAAGGCAATTCCATGCCGAAGGCCATGCCGGGATTGGTGAGGTAATGAAGCTTGAACCAATCGCCGAAGATGGGGATTTCTCCGCCCTGGCCTTTTATCATGTTGAAGTGTACGATCATCTTCACCACTTGATCAAGCACGATCACGCCAATACTGACTAGGAAATATTTGAGTACTCCAGTTTTCATCAAATCACTTCAATTTTTATAGTTAAGGCTATGCCGTCAATGTCTAATTCGGTTCCGTCATTCGAGCCGTTCTCTAGCTCCAGCGCCTGCGTTTCCTCCTTGATATACTCAGCAAAATCAACAACCGCTTTTTCCATCTCCGTATTCGGACTGGAATATACCACCTTGATTTTATCAGTCACCTCCATGCCCTGATCCTTTCGCAGATTCTGCACACGATTCACTACATCTCTGCTTAGACCTTCACGTTTCAGTTCGTCTGTCAGCGAAATATCCAAGGCCACAGTCAGTCCTCCTTCTGAGGCTACCATCCATCCGGGTATATCCTCCGAGGTGATCTCCACATCCTCCAAAGTCAACGCAATGGATTCCCCTCCAACAGAAATTGGGAACGAATTGTCGGCTTCTATTTTTCGAATTTCCTCTTTACCAAATCCATTTATGATCTGGCTGATCTCTTTCATTTTTGGCCCATGTTCCTGACCAAGCTTGCGGAAGTTGGGCTTTATTTTTTTGACCAAAATGCCCGAAGCATCGTCTACATACTCGATCTCTTTCACATTGATTTCAGATAAAATCAATTCCTCCACTGCCTCAATGGCCACCTTATCTTCTGGCTTCAGAATGGGCACCAATATTTTATGTAAGGGCTGACGAACCTTAATTTTTTCTTTCTTTCGTAGCGAGTGAACAAGTGAAGAAATGTTCTGAGCCAAGTGCATAGACTTGCTCAAATTTTCATCGATCAAATGTTTGTCGGACTTTGTCATCAGGGTGTGATGCACCGAGTCAAACTTCAGAGGTGTGTCATTCTCTTTGGCATTCCCTCGAATTCCATCACTCAGATTTCGGTACAGCCACTCGGCATAAAAAGGCGCAATGGGACTCATTAGCTGACCAGTGACCATAAGGCACTGGTAGAGCGTTTCATAAGCGGCTTGCTTGTCGGCGTTCATTTCACTCTTCCAGAAACGCTTTCTTGATAGCCGAATGTACCAGTTCGAAAGTTGGTCATTAACAAAATCCTGAATGGCCCGAGCCGCTTTGGTGGGTTCGTACTCCTCATAGTATCGGGTCACATCATTGGTCAGCACTTGCAATTCCGAAAGTATCCATCGATCAAACCTTGGCCTTTGCTCGACAGGCGTCACATTCATTTCATCCATTTGGAACTTGTCCAGATTGGCATAAAGCGCGAAGAACGAATAGGTGTTGGTTAGCGTGCCAAAGAATTTTCGTTGCACCTCAGCAACGCCCTCCAGATCAAATTTCAAATTGTCCCAAGGATTGGCGTTGGAGATCATGTACCAGCGCACGGCATCCGGACCGTATTTGTCTATGGTCTCAAAGGGGTTGATGGAATTGCCCAATCGTTTGGACATTTTGTTTCCATTCTTGTCGAGCACGAGTCCATTGGCGATCACATTTTTGAAAGCTACAGAATCAAAAAGGAGGGTCGCAATGGCATGAAGCGTAAAGAACCAACCGCGCGTTTGATCCACCCCCTCAGCGATAAAATCCGCCGGATAGTTGGCTTTGAATGTCTCATTGTTTTCGAATGGATGATGCAACTGCGCATAGGGCATGGCGCCAGAGTCGAACCAAACGTCGATCAGGTCGGGCTCACGGTACATCTTCTGACCAGAATCGCTAACTAAGAAGACATCATCTACATAAGGTCTATGAAGGTCAAAATCCTCCGAAAGTGCCTGTTCCATAAAGCCGGCTTCAACGGACTTTTGGACTTCAGTTCTCAATTCCTCCAAGCTGCCAATGCACTTTTGCTCTTGCTTATCTTCTGTCATCCAGATCGGAAGTGGCGTTCCCCAGTACCTTGATCTACTCAGGTTCCAGTCTACCAAGTTTTCCAGCCAGTTGCCAAAACGCCCCGAGCCCGTTGATTCGGGCTTCCAGTTGATGGTTTTGTTCAACTCCACCAGTCGATCTTTCATGGCTGTGGTCTTTATGAACCATGAATCAAGAGGATAGTAAAGTACAGGCTTATCCGTACGCCAGCAGTGTGGGTAGGAGTGTTCGTATTTCTCTACTTTGAAGGCCTTATTGTCCTCCTTTAGTTTGATGGCAATGAGCACATCGGTTGGTTTGAAGTCTGAATGATTCCGAGTCTCATCATCGTAATATTCCTCCTTCACATATTTCCCAGCAAAATCCGTCACTTCATTGACGAATCTCCCTTGCTTATCAACGAGCGGGGTGTCTTGGCCATTTTCATCTCTGACCATTACAGACGGAACTCCTGCTGCTTGAGCCACTCTAAAGTCATCCGCTCCAAAAACGGACGCTGTATGTACCACGCCGGTTCCATCTTCCGTGGAAACAAAATCACCTGGAATCACTCGGAAGGCATTGGCTTCCAGGTTTTCGTTGGTCACATAAGGCATCAACTGCTCGTACCTAACTTCGAGAATATCTTTGCCTGAGAATTCTTTTGTGATTTCAAATGGGATCAGCTTGTCTCCTGACTTGTAATCCAATAGGCGGATTTGCTTGGCCTTTTCTGAAAAATACTTACCAACCAAGTCTTTCGCTAATACAACTGAAATTGGCTCGAAGGTGTATTGGTTAAAAGTTTTCACCTTCACGTAAGTGATTTTCTCTCCTACGGCCAGTGCGCAGTTGGAAGGCAATGTCCATGGCGTGGTTGTCCACGCGATGATTCTGACGTCCTCATTCTCCTCCTCAAAAAGAAACGAAGAACGATCGTCTTTTTTCACCTTGAACTGAGCAACAATCGAGGTGTCCTTCACATCTCTGTAGGTGCCCGGCTGGTTGAGTTCGTGGGAACTGAGGCCGGTACCAGCAGCCGGAGAATAAGGTTGAACTGTGTAGCCCTTATACAGGAGTCCCTTGTCATTGAGTTGTTTCAGAAGCCACCAAAGTGACTCTATGTACTTGCGATCGAATGTGATGTAGGGGTCGTTCAGATCCACCCAATAGCCCATCTTCTCCGTCAGGTCATCCCATTCGCCTTTGAATCGCATGACAGCCTCACGGCACTTCTGATTGTATTCTTCTACCGTGATTTTCTTGCCAATGTCTTCTTTGGTGATGCCAAGTTCCTTTTCCACTTGAAGTTCCACTGGCAGGCCGTGCGTATCCCATCCGCCTTTTCGGTTCACTTGAAATCCGCTGAGCGTTTTGTAACGACAGAAAATATCTTTGACTGCACGAGCCATCACGTGATGAATACCAGGGCTGCCGTTTGCTGATGGAGGACCTTCGTAAAAAGTAAAGGTTTCGGCTCCTTCTCTGAGCGAAACTGACTGTTCGAATATTTTTTCTTCCTTCCAAAACTGCAGGACTTCCCGGGCGATGTTGGGGTAACTCACCTGCTTGTATTCAGGATATTTGGGCTTAGTTTCCAATGTAGGTAGAATTAGCTCTCGTCAATTTCCGGCTCGGCGAGCTCGGGATATTTCTCAATAAGTGGGTGAACATTTTTGTCCCGTTTCCCACTGTCAAATTGCAGCAGCAGCGCAGGTAATACCACGAGGTTTGCCAGCATAGCGAATAGCAACGTGATGGATGTCAATTTCCCAAGGTTCACTGTCCCTCCAAATTCGGAAGCCGCAAAAATCACAAATCCGAAAAAGAGGATGATCGAAGTGTAGATCATGCTAGACCCGGTTTCTCTCAGGCTTTTGCTTACGGCATCACTCACATTGAATTTGCAGGCGAATAGCTCCTGTCGGTATTTCGCTAAGAAGTGAATGGAATCATCCACGGAAATCCCAAAGGCAATGCTGAAAATCAAGGCAGTGCTTGGTTTCAGGGGAATGCCGAAATAGCCCATGATTCCTCCTGTAATGATCAGCGGGATCATATTGGGCACTAGAGAAATCAAGATCATTTTGAAGTTTCTGAAAAGTGCCGCCATGATGAATGCAATCACCACGAATGCAATGATCATCGAGGTGATCAGGTTTCGGATTAGGAACTTGTTTCCTTTGATGTAAATGTATGTGGAGCCAGTGACTGTGGCACTCAAATCAGTCCCTTCAAACACCTCATCCATTCTGGGCTGAATGACCTGCCGCACAAGCGAATCCATTTTTACGGATCCAATATCCGCCATTTTGATAGAGATGCGGAGGTACTGCTCCGTGCTATCCACGAAAGCATCAGCTATCCTTTTCGATTCGGCATTCCCCTGTAGGTACCGAAGTATAAATCCACGATCTCTTGAATTTGGCAGGCCGTAAAATGCAGGAGAGTTGTTGTAGTATGCCTGCCTGCTTGCTTTTACAAAACTGACCGGCGATATGGGTGCCGACATATACACAATGGAATCCAGAAAGGCCTCTAACTGATCGATTTTTCCAAGGTTGCTCAAACTATGGACACCCTTTGGCTGGCCCGTGTTTACCACAATTTCCAAAGGCATCACGCCTCCAAAATTCTCCTCAAGAAAATCCATGTCTTTCTTGAGTTCGCTCTTCGCGGGAATGTCATCCACCATGTACGATACTGCTTCGATTTTACTCACCCCATACAGCGAGAATACGACCACCACCATGGTCAAAATGAAGATGAGCATGCGATAGCGATTCACCAGTATGTCCATACCTGTGAGCACGGCATCAAGCATCTTGAACTTCAAGTGTCTGAGATGCCTTGGGCTTGGTGGATTTACGTAGGAGAATACCGCTGGTATCAGAATGATGCTTACAAAGAAGGTGGCCAGAATGTTGATGCCCGCTACGATTCCGAACTCAACCAGGATTTCAATTTTGGTGGTGATCAGCACGAAGAAACCAATGGCGGTAGTCACATTCGTGATAAAGGTCACAATCCCGATTTTCCTGATGATGCGACTCAGGGCCAGCATTTTGTCGCCATGAGCGGTGTACTCATGGTGGTATTTGTTTAGCAGATATACGCTGTTCGGTATGCCTATCACCACAATTATCGGCGGGATGAGCCCTGTCAGTAAAGTGATTTCGTACCCGAGAATTCCAAGTGTGCCCAGCACCCAAATCACGATCACTCCTATGATGATCAATGGAAAGATCACCGCCTTGAATGATCGGAAAAACAAGAAAAGTATGAGTCCGGTGATGATGACGGACAGGATCAAAAAGAAGTTCAGTTCGTCTTTGACTTTGGTGGTGTTGATAAGCCGAACGTAGGGCAGACCTGCGTATTTCAGATCCACACCGCTCACTTCCTCAAATTCCCTGGCGGCTAGCAAAATGTCACCAAGGCCCTTTTCTCGCTGATCAGAATTGAGAATGTCGGAATTAACATCTATCACAATCACTGTGGCACCATTGTCAGGATTGATCAATTGGCCGCTGTAGAAGCGCTGATCCTTAGCGATTCTCAACAGACTGTCCAGTTCCTCTTGCGATTCCGGCACGGCTTTGAAGAGCGCATCGAATTCAAACTTTGTTTCCTCCGTGTTTTTTACCAGCAGCTGAAGATTGGGGAGGCCCAGCACCCCATCCACTCCCGGCAGCTTGTCCAACTCTCGGATCAAGTAGAAGAAATTCCTGAAGTTTTCCAGCTTGTAGACTGAGCTGTCCTTCATGGCCATCACGAAGACATTCCCATCTTCACCAAAAGTCTGCCGGAACTCATTGAAGTAGGCCATCTCCTCGTCCGAATCGGGCACAATGTTTCGGA
>CAYORY010000077.1:0-9307 GCA_964406435.1 uncultured Roseivirgaceae bacterium
TGATCTTTGGGTAGTCTAGGTGGTCGTTATGATCATGGGAAAGAATCACTGCATCAATCTTGGGTAGCTCATCGACGGTGATTTGGTGCGAATAATCAAATCGCTTCGGCCCCATAAATGAAAACATAGAAGCTCTTTCTCCAGTAATGAACGGGTCCGTAAGAATAGTCAACCCATCGATCCGAATCAAAATTGTCGAATGCCCAAACCAAACGAAAGCCAGACTATCGGCTCCAATATTTGAGAATTCATCTGCGCGAAACGGCCTCACGGAAATGGGCTCTTGAGGATTTTTCCGGGATATATCCGCGAAGAGATAATGACCAAGTGACTCTTTAATGGTACTCCAGGTCATCTCCATTTTGGTCTCCACGGTATTTTGGAATTTTCCGTCAGCAAAATTGGCCGCCTGCTGCATCCTTGCTAATCGTTCTCCCTCGGCTTTTGCGCCAATCTGAGGAGCAGTTTTGAAAAAAATGAAGACAGCCGCAGTTATCAGCACAATGATCGAGAGTAGTATGAGCATGATTCTTTTAAGAATTTTCATATTACCTGGCAAGTTAGGAATTGAATACCCAATGAGCATTTTTGAATCTCGGGATATTTGGACCCTTTCAGCGAACGATTGACTAAATTGAACAAACAAGGCAAACCATGAAAAAATCAATCATCATCCCCATTTTCTTACTAACCATACTGTTTAGCATTTCGATGGTCGCATCTGAGTTTCGGGGCGGAGTGGTGGTAAATAGAGAGCCAGTTATCAGCAACGAAGTTTCGTCAGCAAATAACGAAAGTCTTATTGCATTCAACAAGATGATGGATGTGCTGACGCACCAGCGCTGCGTGAATTGCCATCCTTCCGAAGATGTACCTAAGCAAGGTGAGGATAGCCACCCCCATAGATTTGGCATCACTCGTGCCAATGGACTAAACGCCACCAACTGCAACACCTGCCATCAGTCCTCAAACAACGACTACTCCGGCGTACCCGGCGCGCCTGAGTGGGCACTTGCCCCTCACAGTATGCGATGGGAAGGTTTGTCCAGAATACAGATCGCCAAGTCAATGATGAATAAGGAAAACAATGGAGGTCGTTCGCCAGACGACATCATGCATCATTTGACAGAGCATGAACTGGTCTTGTGGGCTTGGCAACCGGGAGTGAATGCCGCCGGTGAGGCACGAGAACTTCCCCCCGTTTCTAAAGAAGAGTACATAGCGGCGGTGAAGAAATGGATAGAACTTGGCGCAGAAATCCCGGAAGAATAACAAAAATGGAAACCATGAAAATATCATTTCAGATCAATGGAGAATCCAAAACAGTGGATGTAGATGGAAACACCCCGCTTTTGTGGGTGATCAGAGACATCCTGGATTTGAAGGGAACCAAATTCGGTTGTGGCAAGGCGGCCTGTGGTGCCTGCACTCTTCTCATCGATGACGAGCAAGTGCGGTCTTGCTCCTTCGCTGTGAAATACGCCGACGGCAAGAATGTCACCACGATCGAGGGACTCGGCAATGAAGAAAATCCACACCCGGTGCAGCAAGCCTGGATCGAAGAGATCGTGCCCCAATGCGGCTATTGTCAGCCAGGCTTCATGATGGCCACTGCTGCGCTATTGAAAAAACATCCTAATCCGACGGATGAGCAAATTGATGCCAACATCATCAACGTCTGCAGATGTGGCACCTATTATCGAATGCGAAAGGCCATCAAAAAGGCCGCTGAAATAAACTCTAACTCCCTTCTAAATTCCTGAGTCATGGCCAACGAGAAAAAGAGGTTTTCGAGAAGAAAGTTTATCCTAAGAACCTTAGCGGGAGGCGCAGGAGTCATTTTGGGAGCGACCTATCTGGCGAGAAATCCACTGAGAAGAGCCATGTATGATTTGATGGACGACCCCAGTATGCTCACTTACATGGGCGATACCGACACTCCGCTCATGTGGTTTGAAATTGGATCCAACAACACCGTCACGCTTCACAGCCCAAAGGTAGAAATGGGGCAGGGCTCCTTCACCAGTTTTGCGCAGATGGCTGCCGATGAACTCGAAGTGAGCATGGAGCAGATACGAGTGGTACATGCAGCCACAACCACCGGCAACATCGACGGTATGAGCACGGGTGGCAGTACCTCTGTAGCAGGCCTTTGGCAGCCACTGAGAGAACTAGCCGCCACCATGCGAGAAATGCTCCGACAAAAGGCGGCTGAAAAAATGGGACTTGAGGCAGGCAGCTTGACCATCCAAAATGGCGTGATTTCAGGAGGAGGCCGGTCACTCACTTACGGTCAAATCGTGGAAGGCGTGGAGCAATGGGAAATACCCGACACCCCACCATTGAAGAAATTGGCCGATTATAAATATGTAGGCAAGCCGATTCCACGTGTCGATCTCGTCGACAAGGTGATGGGAGCGCCCATTTTCGGAATGGATGCCCAATTTCCTGACATGCTTTTCGGGGCGATTGCCCGCCCTTCGAAGATTGGCGCAAGGTTTATAGGAGCAGATACGAGTGCTGTCGAGGGGATGCCCGGTGTGGTGAAGATTGTGTTGGAAGATGATTTTGTGGGGGTGGTGGCCGAGTCCATGATGCAGGCCGAAAATGCCAAAAACGCTATAAAGGTGCATTGGCAAACGGAAAGGGACTGGCAGACTCAGGACATTGTGGATTTGATCACCGTGGGCAATGGGAACAAGATGGTGATCCAGAAGAAAGGCAGTGCAGGCGTACTCGAGGAGGCAGAGGAAGACGGCACCCTCATTACCTCTACCTACCGATCACCGATCGGGGCACACGCTCAGATCGAGCCCAATGGTGCTGTGGCGAGTGTGGAGGGAGACAAAGCCACCTTGATGATTTCTACCCAGGTTGTGAAAATCACCCGATCAGAGGTGGCTAAAAGGCTGGGTCTTGATGAGGAAAATGTGGTCATTCAGCCCACCTACTTGGGAGGAGGTTTTGGACGGAGGCTCCACACGCCACACGCCGTGCAAGTCGCCGTACTGTCCAAGGCCGTTGGCAAACCAGTGAAGTGTTTTTTTACAAGAAAGGAAGAATTTCAAAACGATACCTTCAGGCCACCCACCCACCATGTGATGAAGGCCAAGATGACCAAGGATGGTAAAATTGAAGCCATTCAGCACGAGTTGGCCTCAGGAGATGTGGCCATAGATTCGGCACTCGTCCCTGGGTTTGCACATGGCATTTTAGGAACAGACATTGGGGCCATTCGTGGTGGAATGATACAGTATGGAGGCATTCCCAATTACCGAGCAGTTTCGTGGCATGTGGAGTTACCATTTGCCACGAGTTGGTGGAGGAGTCTGGGGCTGCTGGCCAACACATTTGCCATAGAAAGTTTCATGGACGAACTGGCTTTACAAAGCAAGCAAGACCCGATTCAGTTCAGGTTGGATCACATACAGGACGATGAAGCGGGCACAAGGCTCAAGAAAGTGATCGAACGAGCAAGGGATATTTCGGGGTATGAAGACAAGGCCCAGGGCAATCGATCAATGGGTTTTGCGGCATCTACTGATGCGGGTACTCCCTGTGCGCAGGTGGTAGAAGTAAGCGTGAAGAATGGACAAATTGAGGTGGAAAAAGTGACCGTGGTGATGGATCCCGGACTTGCCGTAAATCCCGATCAGGTCAGAGCCCAATGCGAAGGATGCGTGATCATGGGACTCAGTGCCGCCATGTTCGAAAGAATGTATGTGGAAAATGGCGAATTGAAACCGACGATCTATGGCCCCTACAAAATGGCTCTGATGAGACACGCCCCTAAAGATATAGTGGTGGATCTCATGGACGGCACGGGTGTTCCCGGCGCGGTGGGTGAGCCACCTTTGGGGCCGATCGGTGCAGCCATTGCCAATGCCATTTTCAGGATTACCGGTCAGCGATTGAGGGAGCTTCCTCTTGAAGTTTCGTAGCGTTTTATAATCAAGACAATGGAAAATCTACATCCAACGACGGACTTTACTTTTGTAGACCAGATACGTGTCACCGAAAATGTTAGAGAGTGCCTTTTCTTCCGGTTTGATTTGAAAGGTGGTCATACTCCAAATGAATACGAGGATGGGAACTAACCCCAGCCATGTTCCTTTTTGAATAAAGAATGCGATCAGCAAAAGAAGCATAGCCAGGTACATCGGATTTCTGGTGATTTGATAAATGCCACCCGTGACCAGGCTAGAGGCCTTTTCAGGGTGCATCGGATCGACTGTCGTTTTTGCTCTTTGAAAAGAATAGAGTGCTGCTGCGAGTACGAGAAAGGCTGCTCCACTTATGATAAATGATAGCACTTCCTGAAATTGAAAATAAAAATTGAGAGTGGGCGTGTACGTACTAAGTAGTGCGATCACCGCTCCCGCAGCGAGAAATTGTACTACAGGTACAACCTTCACTTAACGATTCTTCGACCCACACTGTGGTACTCAAAGCCTAGCTCTGCCATCTGATCCAGATCGTAAAGGTTCCTGCCATCAAAGATCACCTTGTTCTTTAACAAGCCAGATACTTGATCAAATTCGGGTGTTCTGAACACCGGCCATTCGGTCATGATCATCAGGGCATCTGCCCCCTTCAATGCCTCGTATTCATCCTTGGCATAGGTGATTTTGTCTCCAAAAACTCCCTCTACATTTTCCATGGCCTCAGGATCGTAGGCCTGCACTTTCGCTCCGAGGCTTAAAAGTGTGGTGATATTTTCCAAAGCTGGAGCTTCCCTGATATCGTCGGTGTAGGGTTTGAATGCAAGCCCCCAAATAGCGATTGTTTTTCCATGAAGATCTCCACCGAACCGAGCTTTCAAAGGCTCAATCATTTTCTTCTTCTGCACCTGATTCACCTCCATCACGGCATTTAATATCTTAAAATCGTAGTTGGCTTCAGTGGAAGATTTTGCTAAAGCCTGTACGTCTTTGGGAAAACAACTTCCTCCGTACCCGATTCCGGCAAATAAAAACCGTTTCCCGATGCGCTGGTCTGTGCCGACCCCCTTTCGTACAGCATCCACATCCGCACCCATCAATTCACATAGGTTGGCAATCTCGTTCATGAAGGTAATCTTGGTAGCAAGGAACGAATTGGCCGCATATTTCGTCAACTCAGCTGAGCGAACGTCCATGAAGATCACCGGATTCCCTTGTCGCACAAAAGGAGCATAGAGTTTCTCCATTATCTTCACTGATCGTTGATCCGAAACACCAATTACCACTCGGTCTGGCTTCATAAAATCCTCAACCGCAACCCCCTCTCTCAGAAACTCAGGATTGGATACTACATCAAAATCTACCTTGGCACCCTGCTTTAGTTTGGCCGTGACCTTTTCGGCAGTGCCCACGGGCACAGTGCTTTTGTCTACCACCACAGTGAAATCTTCCAAAAGAGGACCTAAATCTTCGGCCACTCTCAATACATACTGAAGGTCTGCTGATCCATCTTCTCCCGGAGGTGTTGGCAATGCCAGAAAAATAATTTTTGCTCCCTTAACTCCCTCAGCAAGATTCGTTGTAAAGTCGAGTCTGCCTTGCCTCACATTTCTTTCGAAAAGAGCTTCCAGTCCGGGTTCGTATATTGTCACCTTCCCCGACTTGAGTTTTGCAACCTTTGATTCATCTATGTCTACACATGTCACATGATTGCCTGTTTCCGCAAAACAAGTCCCCGATACCAATCCTACATACCCGGTTCCTACTACAGCAATTTTCATTTTTTATAAAATTTATAAGGGTCGCAAAACTAAGTTGTTCTGCTGATAAAGTCCATCGGCGAACCGAAAAGCATTCAACTAACGTTTGTTAGCTTTGTGGAGAACAACATAAACCCCGTAAAGAATGTCAGCAGTGTCTCAGGTTTTGGAAAATCAGCATATGATTGCCCAAATGATTCAAGATTTTGGAGAGAAGGAAATGATTCCGCACCGGATGGAATGGGACGAATCACAACATTTTCCAATCGGATTATTCAAGAAGCTAGGCGAGCTTGGTCTTATGGGTGTTTTAGTTCCTCAGGATTATGGCGGGTCAGGATTTGGCTATCATGAATATGTGACTACCATCATTGAGGTATCAAAAATCGATGGGTCTATCGGGTTGTCTTTGGCCGCTCATAATTCTTTGTGTACAGGTCATATTCTTCAACATGCCTCGGAGGAGCAAAAGAAGAAGTACCTACCCAAACTCGCCACTGCCGAGTGGATTGGTGCGTGGGGACTTACCGAGCCAAATACTGGGTCGGATGCGGGCAATATGAAAACAACGGCTGTCAAGGAGGGAGATGAATGGGCGATAAACGGGGCAAAGAATTTTATTACACATGGCAACTCAGGAGATGTGGCTGTGGTGATGGCAAGAACGGGTGAGCCGAGAGTTTCAAGAAATGCCTCAGCGTTTATTGTTGAGAGAGGAACGCCCGGGTTCAAACAAGGGAGAAAGGAAAATAAACTTGGAATGCGTGCCTCAGAAACAACTGAGATGATTTTTGAGGATTGTAGGATTCCGGCAGAGAACCTTATAGGTGAAGTCGGAGATGGATTTGTGCAAGCACTCAAGGTGTTGGATGGAGGCAGAATTTCGATTGCTGCATTAGGATGTGGCATTGCTGAAGGCGCGCTTAATGCAGCCCTAGCCTATTCTCAGGAACGAGAGCAATTTGATAAACAAATTTCTAAGTTTCAGGGGGTGTCATTTAAGCTAGCCGAAATGGCAACCAAGGTGGAAGCAGCTAAGTTACTGACATACAAGGCGGCAGATCTGAAGAATCAGGGTCTGCCTGTGAGTAAAGAATCGGCTATGGCCAAGCTCTATTCGTCTGAGATTGCCGTAGAGGTGGCTGACGATAGTGTGCAGATTTTTGGAGGGTATGGATACATCAAAGACTATCCAGCTGAGAAATATTACCGCGATGCTAAGCTGTGTACTATCGGTGAGGGCACATCTGAGATTCAGCGAATCGTCATTAGTCGCTCAATATTGCAGTAAATATTTTGCAGGGTGATCGAATAATTTTTACATTTGCGCCCCGAATCTGATTAATTAAGATGATTGTAATAAACGTAAAAGAGAACGAATCAATTGACAGAGCGCTTAAGCGTTTCAAGAAGAAGTTTGAAAAAACTGGAGTTTTGAGAGAACTAAGAGGTCGTCAGCACTTCGTGAAGCCATCGGTAGAAAGACGTGAAGAGGTGCTAAAAGCAGCTTACCGTCAGAAGATGCAGGATCGCGACAACAAGTAAGCGATTCTTTCTAAAGATTTTTTAGCCCCGACTTGTCGGGGCTTTGTTGTTTATTCTCTTTTCACTGCCACTTTTTCCTAAAAATTAGATAAGTTAGTAGAACCCTCAAGGGATCACTGCATATGGTTGAGTCGTTCATCAAATACCTTCAGTTCGAAAAAAGATTCAGCCCCCACACCCTTACCGCATATACCAATGATTTGAAGCAACTTTCGGAGTTTCTTATCGAGACCTTCGAAATTGTGAGAATGGAAGAAGCCCAGCACCCTCATTTAAGAAGTTGGGTGGTGCATTTGATGGATTCGGGTTTGACTCCTCGGAGTGTCAATCGAAAAATTGTATCCATCAAGTCTTTTTTCAAATTCCTTCAACGCAGGGAGCAAATAGAAACAAATCCCGCCAGTAGATTGAAGTCACTGCGAGTGCCGAAGGACTTGCCAAATTTTGTGAAAGAAGCAGAGATGGATAATCTCCTTGATCATCTCACATTCCCTGATGATTTTTCCGGTCAAAGGGATAAGCTTCTGATCAATCTCCTCTATGCAACTGGTATTCGACTGTCTGAGCTAATTGGGATCACCAAAGAAAGCATCAATCACTATGAGGGCACGGTCAAGGTTCTTGGCAAAAGAAATAAAGAACGAATCATTCCACTTCATCAGGAAGTATTGGAGCAGATAAGGATTTACATCAGTCTACGTGCTGAAATAAATCCTGCATCTAGTAAGCTATTAATTACGGATTCTGGAAACGACCTCTATCCACAATTCGTTTATAGTACTGTGAAGAAATACCTATCACAAGTCACGACACTTAGTAAGACCAGCCCGCATGTATTGCGGCACACATTTGCAACGCATCTCCTCAATAAAGGAGCTGACCTTAATGCAGTCAAAGACCTGCTTGGGCACGCGAGCCTGGCGTCCACGCAGGTATACACACACAATTCAATAGAGAAGCTGAAGGCGGTGTTCGACCAGGCGCACCCCAAGGCATAATGTTTAACCAAAAAACGCAAGGAATATGAAGTTACAAATGCAATCCGTCCATTTTGATGCTGACATCAAACTGACCGACTTCATTCAGAAGAGAGCTGACAAGCTAGAAACATTCTTTGATCGAATAATCGATGGAGAAGTGATCATGAGGGTAGAGCCCGATGATCACCGAGCAAATAAGACCATCGAGATCAAGCTAAATATACCCGGCGAACAATTGTTTGCCGAGAAGAGAGCAGGGTCCTTTGAGGCCGCTACCGATGAGGCCGTGGAGGCACTCAGGCGACAACTTAAAAAACACAAAGAGAAACATTTAGTTCACTGATTTAATCTGACAGGCTGTCTCAAAAGTCATTATTGTCCTATTGAACTTGTCGAAACATTCCTAATTTGAAGGGAAATCACCTTTCGACCGGCTTAATTTGACAAAGAATTCACGTTCTGTAGACTTTTGAGACAGCCTTTTTTTATGCGGTGTAAATTGCAGCCTGATTTACAAAAATGACCAGACGACCCAGACGTAATCGCCAGTCGGCAGCTATCAGAGATTTGGTGCAGGAGACTCGTCTTTCTGCCAATGATTTCATTTTACCTCTTTTCCTTTTTGAGGGAACCAATCAAAAGTCTGAAGTGGATTCCATGCCGGGGATATTCCGATTATCTGAAGAGTTGATGCTGAGAGAGATCGAAGAGTGCCTCAAGCTTGGCATCAAGGGGTTTGATGTTTTCCCAGTGGTCAGTGAAAAGCACAAGGATAAGTTGGCGACCAAAAGCCACGACCCTAATTTTTTCTATCTGAAATCACTACGAAGAATCAAGGAAACCTTCCCGGAAGCCCTGATCATCACTGATGTGGCCATGGATCCTTACAGCTCCGACGGACATGATGGTATCGTGAGGAACGGGGAAATTCTGAATGATGAAACGCTGGAGGTGCTAGGCAAAATGGCACTTGCACAAGCTGAAACCGGCGCTGACATGATTGGGCCTTCGGATATGATGGACGGGCGAGTTGGGTATTTGCGGAATGTGCTGGATGAGAATGGCTTTCAGAAAACAGGCA
>CAYORY010000078.1:0-8968 GCA_964406435.1 uncultured Roseivirgaceae bacterium
ACGTTGACCATGGCAAAACCACACTCGTTGATAAGATCATTTACGCCAGTAAAATTTTCAGAGACAATGAGGAGCAAGTAGACCTGCTACTTGACAGCAACGATCTGGAAAGAGAGAGGGGCATCACCATTCTTTCAAAGAATGTGAGCGTGATGTACAAAGACATCAAGATCAACATTATCGACACACCTGGTCACGCAGACTTTGGTGGTGAAGTGGAGCGTGTGCTGAAAATGGCCGATGGGGTGATACTACTGGTGGATGCTTTTGAGGGGCCCATGCCACAAACAAGATTTGTTCTGGGCAAGGCGCTCGGGCTCGGCCTTAAGCCGATCGTGGTGGTAAACAAGGTGGACAAGGAAAATTGCCGCCCTGATGAGGTGCATGAGCAAGTGTTCGATTTGATGTTTGCGCTGGACGCCACCGAGGATCAGTTGGATTTCACCACTCTTTATGGCTCCTCCAAGCAAGGGTGGATGAGCACGGATTGGAAGAAACCAACGACAGAGATCACGCCCCTGCTGGATACAATAGTTGCTGAGATTCCTCCCGCTCCAATTAAAGAAGGGGTCCCAGTTTTACAAATCACGTCACTTGACTACTCGTCATTCGTGGGCCGTATCGCCATTGGCAGAGTAGCTCAGGGAACGCTCAAAGAAGGGGCTCAGCTGGGTTTGAGCAAAAAAGACGGCTCTTTGAAGAAGGTCAAAATCAAGGAATTGCACATTTTCGAAGGACTTGGCAAAAGGCAGGTTCAGGAGGTAAGCTCAGGAGACATTTGCGCTATTACCGGGATCGAAGGTTTCGATATTGGTGACACCCTCACTGACCTTAACGCACCCGAAATAATGCCTCGTATCGCGATCGATGAGCCTACGATGAGTATGCTTTTCACTATCAATGATTCGCCATTTTTTGGTAAAGAAGGAAAATTTGTGACGTCACGACACTTACGAGAGCGCTTGATGAAGGAGACGGAGAAGAACCTAGCCCTTCGGGTACAGGAAACGGATACTGAAGACAAGTTCATGGTTTATGGAAGGGGTGTGCTTCACTTGTCCGTGTTGATAGAAACCATGCGAAGAGAGGGGTATGAACTGCAAGTGGGACAACCTCAGGTGTTGTTCAAGGAAGAGAATGGAAAGAAAATGGAACCAATCGAGCACTTGGTGGTTGATGTTCCCGAGGAATTTTCTGGCAAAGTGATCGAAATGGTTACACAAAAGCGAGGTGATCTCACCATCATGGAGCCAAAGGGTGATCTTCAGCATCTAGAATTTGATATACCGGCAAGAGGATTAATTGGCCTAAGAAACAACATGCTCACAGCTACTTCCGGGGAGGCAATTATGACGCACCGATTCAAAGAGTACCAGCCATTCAAAGGAGAAATTCCGGGCCGTATCAATGGCTCGCTGATATCCATGGAGAACGGCCCAGGAACCGCCTACTCCATTGACAAATTACAAGATAGGGGGCGGTTCTTCGTAGATCCAGGAGAGGAGCTCTACACAGGTCAGGTAATCGGAGAAAACTCCCGAGATAATGACCTGGTGGTAAACATCCAAAAAGGTAAGAAGCTGACGAACATGCGGACCACCAGCTCCGATGCTGCCGTGAAGATCGCACCAAAGAGAAGATTCTCACTAGAGGAAGCCCTGGAATACATCCAAAAGGACGAGTATTTGGAGGTCACACCTCTGAATTATCGAATGAGAAAAATTTATCTGGATGAAAACGCTCGAAAGCGATACGCCAACGCGTCAGCTCAATAAACCAATCGATTGGCTATTTGACCGATGGAATAATCCGTGAACGAAAAACGTGTAGCTATCAGTTTATTTGGAAGACTTAAAGAGAAGAAATGAAAAACTTACTAACAATTCTAGGCGTATGTCTCGCCTCCTTGCTGGTGGCGCAGGACGCCTACCAGGTCACCATTGATCTTACAAAAGTGAAGGGAGATCAAGTACCCGTCACCATCGAAGTGCCCAAAATCACAGAAGATTATGTGGAGTTTCACATGGCAAAAGTTGTCCCTGGCACTTATAGCATCTCAGATTTCGGTCGGTTTGTGACCGATTTTCGTGCGTATGATAAGAAAGGAAAGGAACTGACAGTAGATCCAATGGGAACTGCCCGAAATATCTATGGAATTTCAGATGCTAAAAAACTCAACACCATCTCTTATAGGGTTCATGATACATTCGATGAAGCTCCGGGCTATGCTGACAATGTCGTTTTTGAGCCAGGAGGAACCAATATTGAAGCAGATAGAGATGTCTTTGTGATGAATACCTTTGGATTTGTTGGCTACATCGACGGGATGAAATTCAATCCCTTTGAAGTGACCATCAAGCACAAGGAAAAAATCTACGGTGCAACATCTCTGAAAAGAAAAAGCGTCACAGCCGATACCGATGTTTTCGTGGCAGACAATTTCAATTTCCTTGCTGATGCCCCCATCATGTATTGCGAGCCAGATACCGTGACAAAGGACATTGCCGGTGCGAAAATCATCGTTTCCGTATTTTCTCCTAATGGAAAAATGACCGCCAATGACGTAATGGACAATATCTACGATTTGATGGTGGCACAAAGCAACTACCTCGGTGGCAAGCTTCCTGTAGATCGATACGCCTACCTTATTTACTTGATGGACTATAACTCCTTGTCTGGAGCTATGGGTGCTTTGGAGCATTCGTACTCTTCATTGTATACCCTGCCTGAGGGCGATCCTGACCAGTTGGCTCAGACGGTTCGAGACGTGGCGGCACACGAGTTTTTTCACATCGTCACACCTCTGAATATTCATTCGGAGGAGATTCATGATTTCAACTACATCGATCCGCAGATGTCACAGCACTTGTGGTTGTATGAAGGTGTGACGGAATATAGCTCCATGCACGTGCAAGTGAAGTACGGGCTATATGATAGAGAGACATTCTTGGCCGAAGTGAAAGATAAGCTTCAGGTAGCCGAGCAGTTTCCTCCAAATGTTTCGTTCACAGAAATGAGTGAAAGAATATTGGAGCCGGAGTTTGAGCCGATGTACACCAATGTCTATTACAAAGGCGCTTTGATCGGAATGTGTCTCGATCTTCATTTGATCAAATACTCCAATGGAGACAAAGACTTACAATGGTTAATGCGCGAATTGTCTAAGGAGTACGGCATGAACAAGGCGTTCATGGATGAGGAGCTTTTCGATAAAATTGAAAGTTTGACGTACCCAGAGATAGGACAGTTTTTACGAACCTATGTTGGTGGCAAAGAAGCACTACCTATTGTAGAAACATTGAGTTGGGCTGGTATAGAGTATGAAGAGGAGCAGGTGAAGAAACAAATATCTCTGGGTAAGATCAACCTGAACCTAAATGAAGACCAGGAAATATACATTGCCAACGCGTCTCAAATGAATGAATTCGGGGAGGCAATGGGCTATCAGGAAGGCGATGTGCTGCTGGCGCTAAACGACCAAGAGATATCCTTAGCTACCATCAATGCATTGTTCGATGCATTCGTGGCAGAAACAAAAGAAGGTGACGATGTGACCATGAAAGTGCGCAGAAAGGTTGATGGTAAGCAAACGGAAGTGGTACTAAGTGCAAAAGCTATGGGAGTCGAAGTGGCTGATCGCCATGTGCTTTCTATGGCTGAGGAGATTTCGGAGGAACAAAAAATGATTCGTGAGAAATGGCTTAGTGCCGAATAGAATAAAATAATTCAGTTAAAAAGGTCATCCATTTGGGTGACCTTTTTTGTTTACAGACATGCTATTCGAATTATCTTCGTATGAAAATCACACCTATGAGGAGACCTATACTTTTTATCGACCGAGACGGTACGATCGTACATGAAACTGACGATGAGAAAGTCGATAAAATAGAAAAACTGAATTTTCTTAAAGAGGCCATACATTACCTGAGAAAGTTGCGTGATGAAACGAATTTCCTATTTGTGATGGTCACCAATCAGGATGGATTGGGATCTGCGGAGTTTCCGCATGAAGAATTTTGGCCGGTGCATGAGTTTATCATGCGCACGCTTGTTTCTGAGGGCATCATCTTCGATGCGGTGCACATCGACGAACACTGGCCGGCCGATAATCATCCAAACCGAAAGCCGGGAATCGGTATGCTCAGGGAATATTTAACAGGTGAGCATGACATTGAAAATTCCTACGTGATCGGGGACAGAATTACCGACGTGGAAATGGCGAGAAATCTGGGATGCAAAGCCATTCACATCTTCCCGGCACCCATTACAGATGCCGAGCTGACGACCGATTCGTGGAAGGGAATCTATGAATTTCTTATAAAATCCTAAACCCTGCTCCAGGGAATGCCCATGATAAGTAGAAGTAGCGATATCGTGAAGAAGATCGCCTGAAACCTAAATTGCACGGGTGCATCGTTTGATTTCTTAGCAATAACTTTCCCGATATGCGCCGCAGCAATAGCCAGGATCATCAGTACCAGGTGTTCGATGGACCAGAATCTCTCTTCAGGATTGTCAAGATTGAAAGAAAATTTCATAGTGTAAGGACTGTAGGCAAAGTACAGGATAATGCCAAGCACAAACTGGATGTCCATGAATCCGACTGTCGCACTACCCAGTATTTTGTCAAACTTAGTGTACTTACCTCCGCCAAATAGTCCAATAAGTGACTTTAGGACGATCAATACAACTCCGAGAAGAATCAGCCATCTGAGGCCTGAATGAGCATGAAATACGATATTCATTTTTTATTGGCAATTTAATGTGAGCAATCTTATTAGTTTCGAAAAGCAATGGCAAAGATCATAAAGATACCGTCGGCCTATGTGATGGACTCAAAAGTGGTAGGAGTCTCCAAAGAAAATCCGGACGGTGCATCCAGGCAGGAAATCATTAAGAATGAAGTAGAAGAAGGTGATCTATTGAGCTTAGAGGTGGAGCCTGAAAATGAATTTGATCCAAATGCCATAAAGGTTCTTTCCAGAACCGGAAACCAGATTGGCTACCTTTCTCGAGAAACCGCTGAGAGAATCCGGTCGGCGATTCAAAATGAAGTATCTATTACCGTGAAAGCCAGCTGGGTGAGTGGCGAAAAAATGCTCGGAGTAGGACTAAGAATTGAAATGGTCAATTAAAGACGACTCTTTTTCAGCGCTTTGATTCTCGTGTGCCTCCGTACCGCTAACTCCAGAAGCTGAGTTATCAAGTCGGAGTAGGAGAGACCCTCTTTCTCCCAAAGCTGCGGATACATACTGATGCTCGTAAAGCCCGGTAAGGTGTTGATCTCATTGACATATATTTTTCCTTCAGCAGTGAGAAACATATCTACCCTGGAAAGTATTTCACAGTTTAAGGCTTTGAATGCAACCAAGGCGGTTTCCTTAAGGCGGTCGATTTGGACGTCAGTTAAGTTTCGGGCAGGGATGTCTAATTGCGTTTGTGAACTTTCACTATACTTTTCTTCAAACGAATATTCTTCTTGCGCTTTTACCTCGCCTGGCATTGTCACTTTCAGGTCGTCTCTCAACCCAAGAACTGCACATTCTAGTTCACGTCCATTGATCATTTCCTCCACGATGATCTTGGAGTCGTACTGAAAGGCATCAAGAATTGCCCTTTCGAATTCAGCTTCATTCGTGACTTTATGCACTCCTACAGATGAGCCCATATTCGCTGGTTTCACAAACAGAGGAAGCCCTAACGCACTCTTAATTTGCTCGAAATTCGCCTGACCCTTGGAGGCAAATACGCCCCCCCTGGCTACATTGATTCCAGCCGCTGCAAGTTGTATTTTAGCGATATCCTTGTCCATGGCTATGGCCGAACCAAGCACATCAGGTCCTACGAAAGGCACATCCAGAATTTGAAGTAGCCCCTGAATGCTTCCATCCTCACCATTGGGCCCATGAAGAACAGGGAACACCACGTCGGGTTGAATGGAATTAGTCCCGTATGAAATGGATTTGCCGGACGGATCAATAGATACGGGAACACCGCCTTTGATAAATCGGCCGTCAGGAATAGAGTCAAAATGAAGCCAGTTTCCGTCCGGGTCTATCCCGACAATGTCTACCAGATATTTTGATTGATCTATGGCCGCAAGAACATTGCGTGCCGAGCGAAGCGAAATCTCGTGTTCTGGAGATTTTCCCCCACAGAGGATTAGTGCCTTGATCACTCTTTTGGCGTATGTAGATTGTCTTGCACCAGAGAGTCTAGTTCCAATATAATACGGTCTAATCTCTCCTCTATTTGGGCATCAGTGAGATGCTTGTTGTCTAATATGTCATCTATTTCATCATAGATTCTTATCTCAGTAGCTTTCTTTTCCCCCTCCGTGTATTTGAGGGTATTCTTCAGATGCATCATGCCATATTTCAAAGCGACCATGGCATCATCTCGATGCTCCGATTTCAGTAGGGCTCTGGTAACTTTTATTTCAGCTTCTGTCAAGGCATTTAATGCTTCGGAATACGAAGTGTTGATATCCTCTATCACCAAGGAGTCATGCTCCAACTCGCGGCGCACTATCTCAAGATCACTAATGGACTCTTCTAATAAGGCGGTACTTGCAGAGTCCAAATCGCGCTCTATGGTCCGAATATCAGAGATGGCTTTAATGAGATCGTCCAGTCCGCGTTTGAAGTCTTTCTCTTTGAAATATTTGCGTGAATTCCCAAAATGAAGATCGGGATCGACCGCATGCCCGGTCAACGGAATTGGTTTTTGAGGGATGATGTACCTTATTGAGTACAATAGCCCGAATACGACTACTAAAGCCAAAATATACTTACCTGCATTACCCATAGCCTTTGATTTGTTTTAATACCCAACGAAGATAATTATTGTTAGCAAATAGGGCTTACACTTGATCTATTTAAAACATTTCCTTAAAAATCTATATCTTCCCGCCCTTATGAGGGGTGCTGTTTTTATACTGTTATTGATAGGTTTTTTGGGAGGGTGGGCTCAACAGAATAAGGCTGAATTCGAAACCATCGATCAACGCGGATGGATCGAAGAATTGCTCATACTCAGCGAAGAAAACGTATATGCAGCTCCGGCAAAAGCACTGAATTACTCTGAAGAGGCATTGAAGATTGCCAAGGTGTTGGATGATGAGCCGCTCAGGGCAAAAAGTTTAAATAGAATTGGGGTGGCTCATTGGTCGATTGGCGACTTAGATGCTGCCATCACCTACCTCAATGAGTCAATGAGGTTGGCTGAAGCCCTTGGAGACTCAGATTTGGCTGCAAGAAATTTGGGGAATTTAGGAAGTGTTTTTGCCAGTGCCGATTTGAAAGCTTCAGCTATCGAACTGTACAAGGAGTCGTTGACCATTTTCACGAAACGAGAAAATGCTGACCGAATCTTTGTTTTCAACAACAACATTGGCAAGGCTTTTCTGGACGGCAATGAGCTTGATTCGGCAAGCAAATATTTCAGAGAGGCAAAAAAGTCCTTACCTAAGAATGTGGCAGCCTACCGGCCCATTTTTTATTTCAATCTCGCAGAATTGGCCTTCAAAAAAGGGAAAATTCTGGAGGCAGATTCGCTGCTCAGTATGTCACAGAGTGAAGCCACGAATCAAAACGATGCACGTGCAATCTGTCGCAATAAGCAGCTCAAGGCTGAAATATTAGCCTTAAGAATGCAAGGAGATGAAGCGCTTACTTTGGCAAATGAGGCTTATGAAATGGCCGTAAAATCAAAAGTGAAAGACCTTTTATTGATTACAACAAGGACAATGTCAAATGTCCATGCAGCCAATCATTCGTTTGAGAGTGCCTTTTGGTTTGGTAAGCTTTCGGATCAGTATCAGGATAGTCTACAGAATACGGTTATAAAAAACCAGCTCATGGTATTCAAAAACCAGCAGAAGCAGAAGGAAATGGAACTCCTGAGAACCAATACGACCTTTGCCCAGCAGCGCACATTATTATTCAAGACGGTTATGATTAGCCTGATTTTGGTTTTGGTGGTTGTAGGATTGCTTTTCTTTTTTCTCTGGAAAAGCAATAAAAAACTAAATGCCAAGAAAGTAGAAGTAGAGGAACTCAGCGAGTTCAAGACCAAAATGATGGCCATCATGTCCCATGATATCAGGGCTCCTACGGTGGCCTTGTATTCTACTGTGTCCGTAATTGAGGACAACATGGACAATGCAGCCCTGCTCCAAAGTGTCATTCCTTCCATAAAACGTAAGACCAAGGCAGCTTTGGATTTGATGGATTCCCTAATCACGTGGGCTAAATCGCCAGTGGAAGGAGTGACCGTGCAAAAAAGTAACGTACAGGTGCGACCGATCATCAATGAACTGGTTGATCACTTTTCTGAGGATTTGAATGAAAAAGAACTTACAATGGAAATTGAAGTTGAGGATGATGAGTTCGTGATCACCGATGCAAACCTGCTCAGGGTCATTCTTCGAAATTTCATTAGCAATGCAATAAAATATTCTTACGAAGGTGGCACCATCACCATTTTTTCCTTAATCATTTACAGCAAATACAAAGTGATCGTGAAAGATGAAGGTGTGGGATTGAGTACTGAACAAATCGAGGTTTTGTTCTCCGACGATCAGATCAAAACTCAAGGTACAAATCAGGAATCCGGTAGTGGAGTTGGGCTCAGAATATGCCAATCATTTGCCGGCATGCTGGACGGTGAGATCAATGTACGAAGTGAGCAGGGGCGAGGGACTGACTTTTCATTGGCTATTCCGGTGTGATCTTAAAGTTTGTTTAGGGAGCCAGTCTTTCTATGAGCCAATGGCCCCCTTCCTTGCGGTAGACGATTCGATCATGCAGCCGACTCGGGCGCCCTTGCCAAAATTCAATTTTGCTTGGATCCAAAACATAACCGCCCCAGTTTTCTGGTCTTGCAGGATTTGATCCGACTTCATTTTCAATTCGCTCGTATTAGACCGCCAACCATTCTTTGTTCACTATTTTCTCGCTTTGAGGAG
>CAYORY010000079.1:0-8757 GCA_964406435.1 uncultured Roseivirgaceae bacterium
TGCGGCAGCAGATTATGCAGTCATAGGTTCATATGCTCGGAGACTTCCTCTTTTCGGCGGGATAGATGCCGGAGGAAATGTAAAAATCATTCATCGAAATGTAGGAGAATTCTCAAAGGCCTGGGGTTTTGGGATTGATGCGGGATTGAAAAAGACTATCAATAACTGGCAGCTTGGATTGATGGCAAGAGATGTGTTGGGGACATTCAATGCATGGTCTCACAATGTGGAAGAGCTGGAAGATACATACGCTATTACCGGCAATGAAATACCAACAAACTCTCTGGAAATAACAGTGCCGAGGGTAATTCTGGGAGCTGCCCGATCCTTCGAAATTAATGATCAATTCGGGCTCCTGACTTCCATGGATATGGATTTTACCTTTGATGGGAAAAGGAACACCGTCGTACGATCAAAATTTACCTCAATCGATCCGCATGCCGGAGTGGAGGTGGATTATAAAGAACAAGTTTTTCTCAGATTGGGTATCGGCCAATTCCAAAAGGTCGAAAACTTTGACAAGAAAAAGCACTGGACGATGCAGCCAACCGCCGGGCTCGGGTTCAAACTAAATCAAGTCGTCATTGACTATGCACTCACAGACGCATTCAACCAAGCCGAAGGACTCTATTCTCATGTCTTCTCTATTAAAATTGATTTTGATGCGAAAGACTAACCTCATTTTTCTGTTTGGTCTGTTTGCCACCATTTCCACCTATGGTCAATTCGGAAATGAATGGATCAACTACGATCAGACCTATATAAAAATAAAAGTGGTTGAGGACGGGTTCTATCGAGTGACGGCTGCCGAACTAGCCGCCGTTGGGTTTCCCACAGCTTCTGTGCCTTCCAATAGAATTCAGCTTTTCAGAAGGGGTGAAGAGGTGGCCATTCAGGTAAATGCCACCAGCGGGGTTCTTAATTACCTGGAATTCTATGGGCAAGGAAATGATGGAAAAGGTGATACTGAGCTATACAGTCAGGCCCAGGCTCAGCCACATACGGAGTACAATATTTTCACGGATACGGCGGCTTATTTTCTTACTTGGAAATTGGTAGCTGGAACTGTCAAGCGAATTGCTTTGTCTAATGATACGAATACTACGGTGCTCACACCAGAACCCTTTCATTTTGCTGAAAACCTTTCCATAGAGGCGACTCGCTATGCCTCTGGAATTAAGTTTGGGTCGGGTTCGTCTTTTACGCTGAGCGACTATGATTTTGGAGAAGGATGGACGGGCAATTCTGTAGCTAAGGGTGGGTTCAAGCAATTTGATCTTTCTCTGGAAAACATAAATGCCGGAGCGAATCCACAGCTAGAAATTGTGCTGATTGGTGAGAATACGCTGAGTCACAATGTTGATGTGCTTATAGGGCCGAATGCTAGCTCTTTAAGAACGATAGGCAATGTTCAGTTTACTGACCGCACCTATGAAACCGCTACCTTCCCGTTTCTCAATTCAGATATCGACGCGGGAGGAAACCTAACCGTCAGAGTAAATACGACGGGTTTTGATGGTGCCGCGGACAGGGTGTCTACGGCCATGCTTCGAGTCAAATACCCTCAGGACGTTTCCATGATTTCATCTGAAAATAAAGTATTTCGATTTGAGGAACTGGGTGCATCAGAACGAGCCTACTTGCGAATTAGCGAGACCGGCAATGCTGACACAGACATTTATGAAATCACTGACCCTTTGGCACCTGTCCGATTGGCGACTACCCACTTTTCAGACAGGGTAGAAGCAATCATACCTGCTTCAACTACGGAGCGTAACGTTCTTGCAGTCAATATCAACCTAACGGCCGCTGATATTGAAGCGGTCACTTTCGTGGAGCCATCATTTTCCACATCCGACTATTTAATCATATCGCATCCCACTCTGAGGCTCACTGCTTCCGATGGATTCGATCCTGTGCAGGCTTTCGCGGATTACCGGGCCAGCGTTGCAGGCGGCCAGCATACATCAGCCATTTTTGATATTTTCGATGTATATGATCAATTCAATTACGGAGACGTTTCCTCCATTGCCATCAGGCGATTGATTCAACATGCCAACGCCAATGGAAATCCCGAGGCTGTTTTCCTCATAGGAAAAGGACGCACCCCAGACGAAAACTTCTACAGAACACAAGACTACTCTGTGGTGAATATTCCTACCTATGGCTCGCCGGGAAGCGATCTAAAGTTTGTGCAAGGAGTGGGTACAGACCCGATCAAGCCGGGTATACCAATTGGCAGGCTAAATGCATTCGAAAGCGAGGACGTTAAAGCCTACTTGGATAAGGTGAAGGAAATGGAAGCCCTACCTTATGACGATTTGTTCAGAAAAAATGTATTGCAACTCAGCGGAGGGCAGACCGCCACGGAGCTAGCACTGTTCAAGTTGTACATCAACGATTTCAGAGCGGACCTGGAGGGGGACTTTCTGGGGGGTCGGGCGATCAATGTAGGAAAGGAAACGAGCCAGGAGGTAGAAGTGGTTGATGTTGTACAGGAAATAAATGATGGCGTGGGGCTGGTCACCTTCTTTGGGCACTCAAGTGGTAACGCCACCGATATAGAAATTGGGCGAGTAACTGACGGGGAATTTGGATACAACAACCCCGGTAGGTACCCTATATTTTTGGTAAATGGTTGTAATGCCGGGGACATCTTCGGCACGAATTTCACCTTTGGGGAAGACTGGATGCGAGCGCCCGGATTGGGAGCCATTGGATTCCTTGCCCATGCGGATTTTGCCTCATCCACAGGCCTAAAGAGATGGTCTGATCTTTTCTACCAAGTGGGCTTCAAGGAGGAAGATTTTTTTGGATCCACTCTTGGCGAAATCATGATAGAGTGTTCTAGTCGCTATTTCGATTCGTTCGGCACAAGTGATTTGGCTCAAACCCAAGTACTGCAAATGCTGCTACAAGGAGACCCAATGATACGCTTGTTTGCTGCCCCACACCCCGATTACGAAATACTGGATGAAGATCTCACAGCTGAAGCTTTTTCTGGAGGGCCATTGCTTGCTGCTCTGGATTCTTTCAAGGTAAACCTACCCGTCAGGAACTTCGGGCGCACGGTGACCGACTCGCTACAAGTGCAAGTCCGACGCACTTTACCACAAGGGGAAGTAGTGGATTCTTATCGGAGATTTTTGAGGCCGCTACGACTCGATACACTCGAGTTTACTCTATACAATCTAATAGGCCAAAGTGTGGTCGGGGTGAATACCATCGAAGTATTTCTGGATCCTAATGATGACACGGCAGAACTCAATGAAACCAACAACTACGCCTCCATCAGCCTGCAAATATTTGAGGGTAATACCATCAATCTTTACCCACCCAACTACAGTGTGCAAGGGGTTGACAATGCTAATTTTATCTGGCAGCCTGCAAATATTTTCGAATCGAGTCGGTCGTACGATCTTCAGGTAGACACGGTCGCTACTTTCAATAGTCCACTGTTTCGTTCGTTGATTGCCTCCGGTGAGCGACTCCTTTCTCGTCAAGTTGATTTCTCAGCGGACAATCTGCCCGACACGACTGTGGTCTACTGGCGCACTCGCTTTTCAAATCCTGAAACCGAGGAGGAGGAAGACTGGTCCACAAACTCTTTTACGATCATCACGGGTGGCAATACTGGTTGGGGACAATTTCAACGAGATCAGCTCACAGGCAATTCGCTAAAAGGAGTGGAATTCACATCGGCGGATACATGGCAATTCTTGCAGCCCGAAGCTCCGGTGAACATTGTGACTTTTGGTGGCAGCTTTCCCTCATTTAACTACGACGATCTGGTAGTAGTAGCCAATGGTATTGACTACCTCGCCACGTCCAATACCAGCGATCCTGAGTGCGCTCAGAACACGATCAATGCAGTCATTTTTGATAAAGAAAGTACCAATCCATATCGCCCGATCCAGTTCACAGGCAATGATGGCGCGATCACTTTGCTTTGTGGTCGTCTACCTCAATTGGTCTATAATTTCACAGAGGCAGATGTTACTGGGCCGAATGCCTATCTGGAGCAGCTTCTTGGTTTGATGGAAACGGGTGACAATATCGCCCTCTTTAGCATTGGCCAAGTGAATTACTCCGCCTGGGACTCCAACGTGCTGGATGCGCTCGAAACGGTGGGTATAGCTGCATCAGATATTACCTCACTCAGCAACGGTCAGCCGGTAATTGCACTGGGCAGAAAGGGAGATGCCCCTGGAACCGCCACGGTCGTCTCGGACAATGGCTCACCAGATCCTGTGCAAGAGCAGTCGATTGAGCTTGACGATGTGGTCAGTGGGTCGTTTACATCCGGCCAGGTTTCGTCTGTAGAGATTGGGCCGGTAAAGTCCTGGGAAGAATTTGGCTACACGATTGAGGAGAATTTGAATGATAATTTCAGCATGAGTCTAACGGGCATCACCCCTGCAGGCGAGGAAGTTTCATTGTTCTCTTTCGCACGAAGCGACAATCAAGACCTGTCTTCCATTGATCCCCTGGCTATCCCAAAAATCAGGATTGATTACTCCTTTTCTGATGATACAGATTTGACCCCACCCTTTTTGAAACATTGGTATATGACGTACGAGCCAGCTCCTGACGGCATTTTACTATCGGACGATGTGACAGCTGATGAAATTCAGGAAGGCCAGTTGGCCGAAAAGGCCTTGTATTTCTACAACTATTCCAATCAGGATTTTACTGATTCCATAGAAGTCACCGCATCAATGAGAAGTGCGCTGAATGGAAGCACGCAAAGGCAAACGTTCAGGATAGACGGGCCTCCTGCCGGTGATAGCACACATTTTGAAACCAAAGTGAACTCAATTGGTCAGGATGGAACCAATGATGTCACAGTGATATTGGATGCTATAGAAAATGAACAATATCAATTCAACAACAGGATTACATTAGATGACGCCTTGAACGTACTGGCAGATAATACCAATCCCCTGATAGACGTGACCTTCGATGGCGCCTACATCATGAATGGTGATATTGTATCTCCTGAGCCTACGATAGTTGTTCGGTTGAAGGACGACAATGCTTTCCTTCCCAAAAGTGATACATTGGGGATTGAACTGCAATTAAAGCGCCCCTGCGATGCATGTGCTTACGAAAGAATCAATTTCTCGGATCCTACTGTAGCGATAGCAACAGCCACACAGACATCAGATTTTGAAATCACATTTACTCCTCAGTTGGATGAGGATGGTGTCTATTCGCTACGTGCGCAAGGGCGAGATGAGTCTGGAAATCTGGCGGGGACTGAACCATACGAAATTGAGTTTGAGGTAGTTTCCGAATCGAGCATTACCCACTTCTACCCCTATCCAAACCCTTTCTCCACGAGCACGAGATTTGTATTTACATTGACAGGAACGAATGTGCCTGAAAAGTTAAAAATCCAGATCATGACCATATCAGGAAGGATTGTAAGGGAGATCAATCAGGATGAAATAGGGCCAATCAAAATTGGGCACAACATTACAGAATTTGCCTGGGACGGACGAGACAGGTATGGAGATCAACTCGCCAATGGCGTCTATTTCTATCGGGTGATCATGAAGTCTGATGACGGCCCCATCGAACATCGGCAGACGTCCGCCGATGGTGCCTTCAAAGATGGTTTTGGCAAATTGTACATATTGCGATGAGGCATTCCTTTTGGTTCTTCCTTATTCCTTACGCTGCGATATTCTTGGTAGGCTTGCTGGGTTTTATACTCAATGATCACGGAGATTTTGTGCTGTTCTTAAACGACCTGCACACTCCTTCTTTGGACCTCTTCTTCAGGTATACCACACATCTTGGCGATGGCATTGCCTTGGCGATCGTTGCACTATTTCTTCTGGTCGTAAAGCGACGATATGGCTGGGTGTTGATCTTAATTGGTCTCTCACAATCGGCACTTTCCTGGCTTATGAAGCGTGTAATTTTTGGGAAAGTCCCTCGTCCAAAGAATTACTTCGAGGACATCTCGCAGTTTAATCTTGTAGAAGGTGTAGAACTTCATGGCAATTACTCCTTTCCTTCGGGGCACACCATGACTGCCTTCTCCATTGCGGCCTTTCTGTCCCTCGTCTACAAAAAACCATCCGTGTCCATTGCTGCGCTTTGCCTGGCGGTACTTGCTGGCATTTCCAGGGTCTATTTGCTACAGCATTTCCTTATCGACATACTCGCAGGCTCATTGGTAGGCACGGCACTTGCATTCGCAGGGTACAGAATTTTCAATAGCTACCTGAACAAGGGAAAATTAAAATAGCCCGGCAAGTTTCATCGCCACTCCCTTATCACCTTCTACTTTCATTTTACCTGTCATGAAAGCCATCATTGGGTTAAGGTCGCCAGAAAGAAGTTTTTCGAAATTTTCAAGCGTCATTTTCAGAGCGCAAGGGGAGTCCTTCTCGGCGTTCTCCACCATAGGTGGGGACACAGTATCGTCCAGATGGATCACTCCATCATCGAGCTTGAAGTTGATTTTATTTCCAAATTTGCCGGAATGATTTTCCGCCATTTTCTTGACCTTAGCGGTTGCTTCTTCTAGTGTCATTGATTCTTGGGTTGTAGTTTGATTTCAAAAAGTTTTGGCCAGTATTTACCCGTGACAAACAACCTATCACCCTCGACATCATAAGCAATGCCGTTCAGTACATCTGCCGATTGTTTCTCCTGAGCGGTGAGTAGGCCAGCCATGTCGATCGTCTTCAGCACTCTCCCGCTCTTCGGGTCAATGATATGAATATTGTCCGTTTGCCATTCATTGGCGTAGACCATTCCGTTTATGTATTCTATTTCATTCAAGTTGGTCACAGGGCCTTCATTCGTGTAAACTTCCAGCCTGTCTATCTCCAGAAAATCAGTGGGGCTCATGAAGTACAGGTTTTCACTTCCATCGGTCATCAGAAGACTATCGCCCATTGTTGTCAGACCCCAACCTTCCATTCCATACCGGAAGGATCGTTTCTGGTTCAGATCCAGATCATATACAAAACCTACGTTGGATGTCCAGGTCAGTTGATAAATCTCATCCTTATAAATGGTGCATCCTTCTCCAAAATATTCATCACCAATTGGCTTACTCACCACTACGCCCCCAGACACTAAATCCACCTTTCTTATTGTAGATTCCCCTTCTTGTCCGGTGCTCTCATAGAGGAGATTGTCATGGAAGAATAATCCTTGTGTGAAGGCCGTCTCGTCATGAGCATAGTTCCCAATCACCACATACTGAAACCCCTCGGGGGCCACATCCGACAGCATTTTGAGCCTCGGATAATGAACCTCTTCTTTTCCCGCACTGTATGCTTTCAGGGTAAACTTAAAAGTGCCCGTACGATTGGTCGCTGGCACCCAGCTAAACGTCCCTGTTTGAAATTTGACCGTTTCGTTTCCAGCCTCAATCACTACAGAATCAATTTCAGAATTTTTTGATGTCACATTGAAATCGATGGAGGTTCCGAGTGCTACTTTTTCGTTGATGGATGGAGATAGTACCGATGTAATTTTCTTGATGATAGGAGACTCTGTTTCAGTTTCTGATTCTTTCTTGGAGCAGCCAACCAACAACAGTAGCACCATCAGCAATGGTGAGATTTTTTGCATTCTCAAAAGTAGTTTTAATCTATTGCTTTTTGGACCCCAACGACATTTTCATCAGAGGTGTTACGGACAGTCCTTGGTACAGTACCGAGCAAACGACCACTATATAGGTCATAGTGATAATAATATCCTTTCCGTGAAAGTCTGAAAGCGAAAGAGACAGAGCTATGGGTAAGCCTCCACGAAGCGCGCCCCAAGTAAGTATCGAAATGGTATTCTTATCAAAAGTCCGATTGGTGGACATGAACTTGATGGGAATAAACACTGCCAGCCATCGGCCGAGCAACACAATATTTACGGCAAAGAATCCGGCAGCCAAGTATTCCAGATTCAAAGATATCACCAGCATCTCCATGCCTATGAGCACGAATAACATGGCGCTAAGTGTTTCCTCTATCAAGTTCCAAAATTTGAAAACATAGTCACCTGCCGCACTCGCCACGTGTTTGCTTTTTCCTTCATTGCCTATGACCAGTCCCATAACCACCGCAGCTTGCTTGGACGAAACATGGACAAAATCAGCGAGGAAAGAACCCACCATCACGATGGCCAAAGTAATCAACACCTCAGCTTCTACCACGTCATTGTCCACATACTTGAGCAATCTATAACCGATGTAACCCAAGAACAATCCGATGAAAATTCCACCTCCGATATCCGCAGAAATAATATAGAAAGTCTCAAACACCGTGAGCGTATGATCTTCACCTGCATGGGCGATATCCAGAAGAGTTAGTGCCAAAACCACTGCCACCCCGTCATTGAACAGAGACTCACCCTGAATCTTAGTTTCTAAATCTTTTGAAAGCTTAAAGCGCTTGATCGTGCGAGTAACGGCGATAGGATCGGTCGGAGAAATTAGTGCTCCAAAGACAAGGCAGTAGAGGTATTCTAAATGAATACCTAAGAAGTCCAGCATAAAATAAACGCCCGATCCGATTACTGCGGTAGAAATTAGTACTCCTGTAGTTGCAAGAACCAGAACCGGAGTTCGTTGCTTGGCCAGCTTGTTAAAATCAATATTCAACGCTCCTGCGAAAAGCATAAAGCTCAGAACCAACTGATAAAGAATTTCTTCGAATTCATACTCCTTGACATGCTCCGCTAAATGAAGATTAGGAAAGAAGTACCCAACCACAAAAACGACTACCGAAAGAATCA
>CAYORY010000080.1:0-8671 GCA_964406435.1 uncultured Roseivirgaceae bacterium
GCACGTTGAACGCTCCGAAGACGTAGGTTTTTGGAATCACCAAGGCGATCATGAGGGCATACACTGGCAGCCTCGCCGAGCAGCTCATCAGTGGTGTGACCAAGATGGTGATCAGTCGGTCTTTGGGCTGGTCGATGGTGCGAGCGGCCATCACGGCAGGAATGGCGCACGCCATGCCTGAGATCAAGGGTACCACGCTTTTGCCGTGCAGGCCAAATGGTCGCATGATTTTGTCCATGAGGAAAACGACACGCGTCATGTAGCCGGATTCTTCTAATAGGGAAAGAAACAAAAACAGCAGGGTGATTTGTGGAATGAAAATGATCACGCCACCCAGTCCTGGAATAATTCCTTCGACAAGCAGATCAGTGAGCAGGCCTGCGGGTAATGCGCCATTCAGGAAGTTTGCCAGCCTGCCGAATCCCGAGTCGATCAGCTCCATTGGCCAATTGGCCACTTCGAAGATGAGCTGGAAAAGAAGGAACAAGACCACCAAGAAAATCGCAAAGCCGAACACCGGATGGATGAGCACTCGATCTAGTTTTTGGCTGAACTCTGGTCGTTCGGCTTCCTTGTGGAACTTCGTGAACGATAGAAGTTTGCTGATTTTTTTGAAGCGTTCTTCTGTTTGTGTGTCGGTTTGTCCGGGCTGGAAGCCTTCGATGAACGGCTGCCACTCTGCTGGTTTTTCGTAGGCGTGGATGGCTTCCTTGAGTCGGGTCGCATCCTCGGAGTTTCGAGCGTTGATTTTTAAGACCGGTAGTCCGCCGAGTAGAGAACTCAGTTTTTCATCGTTGATCTCAATGCCTTTTTTGGTCGAGAGATCGGCCATGTTGAGCACGAGGAGCACAGGTAGATTCAGGTCATACGCCTGAGTGAAGATGAGCATGCTGCGCTCGAGGTTGGTGGCGTCAGCGATGAGCACAAAGAGGTCCGGGAAGTCGTCAGCTTGTCTGTCGGTCAGGAAGTCCGACACGATCTTTTCGTCCTCGGTGAGGGCGTTCAGACCGTACACGCCCGGAAGGTCGATGACGCTTACTTTTTGTTCATTGTGGGTGTAGTAGCCGGTTCGCTTGTCCACGGTCACGCCGGGGTAGTTCCCCACCTTCTGATTCAACCCGGTCAGTTGGTTGAAGAGGGAGGTTTTGCCCGTGTTGGGGTTACCGATTAAAGCGATTTTGCTGATCATGCGCTAAGCTCCACAGAGATGCATTTGGCCTCTGCTGACCGCAACATTACGGTGCTATTTCCAATTCTCACAGCCAAAGGCCCACCAAACGGCGCTTTTGCCAGCACGAACACTTTTTGGTTTGGATAAAACCCCATCTCGATCAAGCGATTGCTTACCGGACTTTCACAAACCGATTGAATGCTAGCAGAGGTGTCTTTGGGGAGTTTGTCTAGGTTCATGGAATCGGGGTTATGCTGCTATTTCGGCCAGTTTTAGTTTGACCTGACAGGCGTAAGCTTTTGGACATTTACCACAATGCACGGCTTTCTTCTTGTACTTTTTGCAGCACTTTTTCTTGAGTTTTTTCTTCTCCGAACGGTCCACCATGGACAGGATCATTTTGACTTCTTTTTTCTTCATTAGAATCTCACGTTCATTCCAATTCTGAAGGCTCGCGGCATTCCTGGTCTTAGTCCGGCAGGGCGTCTTGCCACTGCGTATTTCAGGTCTGTAATGTTAGTCACCGAAGTGAAAAAAGTCGTGCGACTATCGATGAAATAATTCAGGCTAAAATCTGATGTAAAACAGGCCGGAATTTTATTTTCTCTCGTAATGTCACCTGATCCGGGCACGGTACGCACAGAGCTTTGGTATTTTCCATTGAGTGTGGCGCTGTACTTTTTGGTTCTGAGTGTGGCGCTCACGAACAATTGGTGTTTGGCCAAATAAGGCACTTCATCGCCTTTGGTTACGGATCCCCAACCTTCGAAACTACTATCGAATGTATTGTCAAACCGCGCATCCGTGTAGGTGTAAGCAACCGAAATCGGTAGGCTGAAAGTCTTGGAAGTAGAGAGCAGATTATATGTTCCTTCTAATTCCAATCCTTTGGTGATGGCCTCACCTGCATTGAACAGTGCACCCGAACCGGTACCTCCTGCCGAGGCATTGTCAGCTCCGAGTAGGTTTTGATAATCGTTCAAAAACACGACAACTGATCCAGAGAGATTCCTTCCCGATTTTCGGGTTCCTATTTCATAATTCACAGAGCTCTCAGGCCTAGAACCTTCCTGACTGCTCCCCGGGGCAAATCCCTTATGGACTCCTGCAAAAACGGTGGTTTGCTGATCCAGTTTGTAATTTATTCCCATGCCTGGCAGCCAAGCCGAAAAGAAATTCTCCCGAGTGGAGTAGTCTGCATTTTTGACCCTTTCCGGATCTGCGCTTCCAAAGTTTTCACGGCTGATGGTGACGTGCTCATGGCGTATGCCGGGAGTGAAGCTCAGCTTTCCATAGTCCAGTTTGTAAAAGATGTAGCTGGATATTGCCGATGCGTGCTCGATACGATTCGCGTTGGAGCCGGGTGCGGCTTTGTCCACTAATTTCATCACGCCATTTTCTATGCCGTACCCATCTTGGTGCTGGAATCTGTCTTCTTCATCTTGATGGATTCGTGTGCTCACGTGTATGTCGTGCATCCATTTTCCTGTCTCGAACTCAAAATCAAATGTGGTTTGAACTCCTTGAGAATAATATTTTCGGTTATTCGCACGCACGACCAAATCTCCAAACTCGGTATCCGTAGCACCGGAAAGCAAATCGTACTGCGCTGCGTACGTGGCAGGGTCTTCAAGAATGTTGGCCAGGCTTTCTCCTCCGGCGCTCTGCAGTTTGTACCAGTTTCTTTTGAAGTCATTTCGATAGGCAGTGGTCACCACGTTGAAAGCTCCCGGTATTTCGATATAGTGTTGGACAGAGAATCGGTTTTGCTCCGCATCCATGTTGTCGAGCTGCGAAGCTGCATAGCGCTGATAGGGATCTTCATTGAAATCTTCCTGAGTCAGACCAAGATAGGTTTCGTCAGAGTCCTCTTTTGTCCAGCCAATATTGAAGGTAAGCGATTGATAAACCGCACGATCGGGTGATGTGTTCACCGAAAATTTCGCATTCAGGTCATTTTTCAAAAAGCCAGTTTCCCCATTAGGAACAGTCTTGAAACCGTCGGCTCCATACTGGAAACCTTCTATGACAAACCCAAATCTCTCCTTCCTGTCTCCGAAATAGGCTTGAGTATTTCGGTAGCCAAATGAACCCATATTGAATCCAACAAAAGCCGTTTGTGAAGTCGGGATTGGGGTGGAAAGGAAGTTGATGGCTCCACCGGTGGTGAATGGGCCGAACCGAACTTGGCTGCTGCCTTTGAGAACCTCCACCCCGCTCATTCTGCCCATGGTCGGGAAGTAGTAAGCGGATGGTGCTGCGTAAGGTGCAGGAGCGGCGAGGATGCCGTCTTCCATCAAAGTGATTTTGGAGCTACGCTCCAGGCCTGATCCTCGGAGGCCAATGTTTGGTCGTAACCCAAATCCATCCTCTTCCTGAATATTCACACCCGGCACTTGCCTCATCACATCGTTCACATTGGAGTAGTTCAGTTGCTGAAGCTTCTTAGAATCAAGGTAATGCACGGATCCCGGAATGGATTTAAGGCCTTGTTTGCCCGCTGATAGGGTGGTTGTTTCCACCACGAACTCAGGTAATGCAGTGAGTGCTTCCTTCATAGAAATTGAAATAGTGGAAGCAGTTGGCACCTGAATTTGTTGGGTTATGGTGGCATAACCCACAGAAGAAATTTCTAATTCGTATTCCCCGTTTGGAAGCTCAAGTGCAAAATTTCCCTGAGCATCGGTCGTCGTTCCGATTTTCCAATCCACCACGCGAATGCTTGCTCCGATGATGGGGGCATCAGTTCCGTCTTCCAGGAGTTGACCTGAGATTTGCTGGTTTTGAGCAAGGAGAGATGAGAAGACAAAAAGAAGAACAACAGCCGCTAGCGATCTCATTTTGGGTAGCACTTATTTAGATTCATTTTAAACAATGCAAAAATGCTACGACATTGCCCCGTCGGCAATCGCTATCGGTAGTCAAATTGATAGTAGCTAGTAGTAGCTAGTAATCACTAGAAGTAGTGAGTGATCACAAAAAAAACCGGACTTTTCAGCCCGGTTTTGAGGTTATGCTAACTGATAGATTCTTACTCGCCAGGTAGCGCCTTTCTGTCCGGCGCGTCTTGGTTCCAGTAGAAGGTTGGGGCCTCCTTTTTGCGAGGATAAATTTCGTCTAAAGTATTTGCTTCGTACAATCGACCATTTTTCATGACAAGAGAAATGGTGTTGGTGTTTCGGATATTTTCTAGCGGATTTTTGTCCATGATCACCAAGTCGGCCAGCTTGCCCTCCTCGATAGAGCCCAAATCCTTACCGAGCCCAATCGCTTCTGCACCAAGGATAGTAGCCACCTTCAAGGCATCCAACTCAGGTACGTCCCCGGACTGAATCGACCAAAGCTCCCAGTGGTAGCCAAGCCCCTGCAACTGTCCGTGTGAACCAACACCCGACAAACCTCCAGCCTTGACCAAATCACCTACAAACTCGCTGTGTCTAGGGAAGATATGCTCCTCTGGGATGAACCACGCTCTTCTCCTTCTCGCTTTGTCGTCTATTTCCCTCTTTGGCGTGAAGAAATTCAACTTAGCATCTCCGACCACATTCTCCGTGGCATAATAATATTCCTCAGCCCAAGGGCCTCCATAGGAAACCAATAAAGTCGGCGTGTAAGCCATCTTGGTCTTGGCAACCAGTTGAGTCACGTCATTGTAGATCGGATAAATCGGGAAAGCGTGCTCATGTCCGGGATAGCCATCAATCAGCTGAGTCAGGTTCAACTTCATGTCAAGAGCACCTTCGGTAGTAGGCATCAATTTTTGTTCTTTGGCTGCTTGAATGATCCACTGCCGATGCTGACGATTCCCTGTCATGTACATTTTGATCGTCTTGGTGTTGAAGTACTCGGAGTATTGTTTCAACACATCCTGAGCATGTTCCAAACTTGTGATTTTGTAATACCAGAATCCAACACCCGGGCCTGTTGAATACACTCTCGGCCCGACTATATCTCCCGTCTCCACCATGTCAGAGTAAGTCAATACATCTGTTGTTGCTGTTTGCGGATCACGTGTGGTTGTCACGCCATAGGCGAGGTTGGCGGCATACATCCAAACCTGATTTTTCTGAAGACCCCAGTTTGGCCACATGTGGGCGTGGGTATCCACAAAGCCCGGTGTAATCGTTTTGCCGCTCATGTCGATTACTTGTGCTTTGCCTGCCTCTAAGGAACCCGATTCTCCTACTGCTTTGATACGTGCATTTTCGATGAGAATATCTCCGTTTTCGATGACTTTGTCTCCATTCATCGTAATGATGCGAGCACCTTTCAAAAGCACGTTTCCTTCGGGCACATCTTTCTCCAACTTTACCTTTACTCGAATCTCATTGGCCTTGTACCCCTCGTCCTCTTTCTCCTCCTCTTTATCGTCTTTCTTGTCCTCGTCCGACTCAGCTTTTTCGCCAGCGTCCTCGGTTTCAGCATCCCCATCGTCTCCTTCTTCATCGGCTTTTTCTTCCTCCTTTTTCTTTTCCTCTTCTTCCTTCTTCTTCTTTTCTTCTTCCTTCTTTTTCTTCTCCAATTCCTTTTTCACCCGCTTGGCCTCAGCCATGTCATAAGCGAAGTAGGCATTTCCCAAGGTGAAATTGACAGTGTTTCCGTCGCTGCTCCAGTGGGCAAACTCGCCTCCGAAGGTGGTCAACTTCCAGGATGGGAAGGATGCACTCTCGGGATTTGAAACGGAAATGGAGACTGTCTCTGCACCGATCGGTGGCACAGTTACTACAAACACATCGTTGTTGATTTTGGCCATGGCCTTATCGCCTTTTGGCGCCATGTAGATGTACTCCGCATTCGATGGTCTGCGCTGCGGCTCTTTAGGATCCATTTCCAAAATGTGGTTGCCATCATGTCCATGAATCAATGCCGGATAGGTCATGATCCCTGTAATCTTCAAATGTTCCTTTTCATCGGTTCCATCCCAACGCATTGAGAGCAATCCTTTGCCCCCATGGTACATGTAGATACGGTCGTTGCTATCCACAAAGTGTGGCAGGTCTCGTCCTCCTGATGGCTTGATGGTCGTTACTGCTCCACCGGCACTGTTGATCCAGCCGATATGCATTTGCGCCCCGAAACTGAATGGATCAATGGCATCCTCGTAGGCCTGAGCCGGGCCATAAACGAAGACGATCCTGTTGGTTTTTTTGTCCCAGGCCGGATTGGTATAAACACCCGGTTCGGTCGTCAGTTTTACGGGTTTGCCTCCTGATGCTTTCACTTTATAAATGTTCCCTTGGGTTCCCTCCCAAGTTGAGTAGGCGATGTAAGCACCATCGGGAGACCATGTAGGCATGGCCTCCGTGTAGTTTTCTTTCGTCAGGCGTTTTGGCTCTCCATTCGGGTAATCCATCACGTACAGTCTATTCAGCGCCGTGAATGCGATTTTCGATCCATCCGGGGATCTCTTGGCATCACGAATCTGCGTGGCAAATATTTCTTTGTCGTCAGAAATCGGGTAGTCAAATCTGACCTCCGGTCCGAAATCCAATTCCACATCTATTTCAAAAGGAATCTCGGAGGCAGCACCGCCATTCACCGGAATTTTCCAGATTTTTCCACCGTAGGATGCAATTACATTTTGGTTATCCGGCGTGAAAGACATGGCTGGATAAACACCTAATCTGGCACGTGATTCCTGGTCGTCTCGTCTGACAGGAAAGGCCAACCAATCTTCATCACCCGTGATCAGATTTCTTTTGACCAGTCCTGTCTCGGTGTTGAAGCGCGTACCGTAGACCAACCACTTTCCATCTGATGAAAGTGTAGGCGCAAAGGCTGAACCGTACCGATTGGTTTGAGTGGCCATTTCGCCCGTCTCACGGTCGTAAGTCGCTATCTGATATTGTGGCATAGCTGCATTGTATTGCCAGCCACCAATTCTTGAAGCAAACCACATGTATCGACCGTCCTTGCCAAAGGCAGGCTCCACAGTTTGTAATGCATCCGGCTCCTTGGTCAGTTGGATACCCCCGCCACCATCTTTGTGGTACATATGAATTTTGAGCGTACGAATGCCCTTAGCTGCTACGATGTAATTGCCGTCAGGGGTCCATTCAGCGGCTTGGTAGTACTGATCCGAGTCCTTAGTTATTTGTTTCGTCTCCGCTTCTGGATCGGTCAGGTCGAGCGTCCAGATATTCTCCGAGCCGCTTTTGTCAGAAGTGAAAACAATCGACTTTCCATCGGGGCTGTAGCGAGGATGTGTATCGAATGCCATTCCGGTGGTCACCTGCTCGGCCCTTCCTCCGGTGATGGGCATTTTGTAAATGTCCCCCATCATATCGAAAACGATGGTCTTGCCATCTGGGCTTACATCAAGGGAAATCCAGGTTCCTTCGTTGGTATTCAGGTTGAAGGTTCGTTCAGGCTCGAGCGGCAGTTCCTTTGTGGCTTTCTTTTCTTTGGTAGAATCAGACTCAGCTTTCTCTTCTTCTTGGGCGAATCCAATCAAGGTGATGAGCATCAAAAGGCTCAGCAAATAACTCTTCATAATCTTTAGGTTAGTAATTGGAGGCTCAAGGTACTTTAATGAAATGAAATTTGGTTTCAGTTTTATTCAAATGGTTCTTTCGATTTTAAGCATCTTTTTGCGTTTAGCTTTGCCTTATGCCTGTTCATCAACTGACCTTACCAGCGGAAATTGCTTTTGACGAAAGTCAGCTGAAAACCTATTTGGAAGGTCATGGCATTCTTAAATCGGGTAAGTATTATCAACTCAAGAAAAGATCTGTAGATGCCCGAAAAAAGCAGGTAAAAGTCCATTTGGAGGTGGAGGTAAGAGATACGCCTATCGAAACGGAATTTGTAGAGTACCAACATAAGGAGCACAATGTAAAGGACGCTGATCCGGTGATTATCGTAGGGGCAGGCCCAGCCGGATTATTTGCCGCCCTTCGAGCAATTGATGGAGGTTTGAAGCCTATCATTTTGGAAAGGGGAAAGGACGTCCGATCACGGCGAAGAGACCTGGCGGCCATCAATAAGGAGCATATAGTAAATCCTGAAAGTAACTATTGTTTTGGTGAAGGAGGAGCAGGTACCTACTCGGATGGCAAGCTGTACACGAGAGCTAAGAAGCGTGGTAGTGTACGACGGGTATTTGAGATTCTTGTGGCGCATGGGGCTACCCCCGAGATTCTCTTTGAGGCACACCCTCATATCGGTACGAACAAGCTTCCGAAACTGGTCACAGCGCTCAGAGAAACCATTGAGCGAGCAGGGGGAGAAATCCGATTTGATAGCAAAGTCACTGAAATACTACTCGAAAAAGGCGTGGCGAACGGAGTGAAACTTGAGGGCGGTGAAGATGTTAAGGGAGTTGCTGTACTCTTGGCTACTGGACATTCGGCCAGAGATATTTTCAGGATGTGCCATGATCAAAAAATTAAGATTGAGGCCAAGCCTTTTGCGCTCGGCGTTCGGATCGAACATCCGCAGCAGCTCATTGATCAGATTCAATACCACTGCGACAATCGGGGGATGTTGCCCGCCTCCTCC
>CAYORY010000081.1:0-8521 GCA_964406435.1 uncultured Roseivirgaceae bacterium
CCTTAGAGGGCACCACCTTCGAGGGACGTGTGGCGCATGGATACTTCGTGCTCTCAGCAGCAGCAGGTCTCTTTGTACAAGCCAAGAAGGGGCCTGTTCTCTTGAATTACGGTTTAGAAGAATGTCGATTTACTAAGCCTGTTTATCCGGGGATGACCATCGGGGTGAGAGCCTCGGTAAAAGAAAAAGTAGATCAGGAAACCAAGGATGACGGTATAGCCAAAGGCATTGTCAAGTTCTTAGTAGACGTGTATGATGAAACTGGAGAGACCGTGGCGATTGCCACGATTTTGACGATGATTAAGAAGAAGGGGCAATGAATTACGTTGGAAACGAGGACTATGGGAAGTGATGAGACCTTTCCCAATGCCGAGGGAGATTCTCGCGTCACCCAGCCCACATCCAACCCTTCCTTCCTCAGAATGACGCGGCAAATACCACATTTCCAATCAGCAAGCGGTGATTACTTATTCTTTCTAAAAGCCGTAATCATGTCCAAAGGGGATTTGTGTGTTCTTCCAGATGCTCTTTCAAAATCGGAAGGAACATCATTTGCTCCGTTCCTAATTCCCTCATAAATTCCTGCAATGACGGTTCCAATGAAATCCCCTAGCTCTGCCTTTCTTTCAGTTAGATACTCATCAAATGAAATGGAGTTGAATTTCAAATCTGTATCAAAGACATGGTTAATAAGGTCAGTCAACTCTGCTTGTGTGATTGGATCACCAACCAAATTATACGTTTGGCTATCGTGTTTATCATTCAAAAGCATTTGAGTGTAGGCATACGCCAATTCACCTCGACTGGTGTAAGAACATCTACCTTCGCCAGCACAGTTTCGGATTTCTCCTTCTTGAATGTAATTATCTAGATATTCCAAGTCAGGTTCAATGTAAATGCCATTTCTCCCAATAACCCACTGCAATCCTGATTCACGGACATCCTGTTCAGTTTGACGATTGCTTTGTACAACCGGGCTGAATGCAGTGTTTACTTCCTCACCAACTATGCTGGTGTAAACGATTTTCCTTACACCGTTTTGCTTTGCCGCCTCAATTACATTTCGGTGTTGCTGAATTCTTTTGTCCGGAGCATCCATTCCCGAAAGTAAAATGACTCTATCTACATCCTTCAAGGCATGATCAAAGTCTTCTCGGTTGTTATAATCACCTTTTCGTACTTCTATCCCAAGATGTTTTGCCTTCTCTGGAGTTCGGGCAATCCCGATTACATTTTCGTTACCATTTTCATTTATTAGTTGTTTGATAATGGCCGTGCCGAGTTGACCGTTGGCAGAAGTGACTGCTATTTTCATTGGTTGAATTTATATGTGACGTGATACGAACTATCAATTGGTTAGACTGTACAATGCTAAGGCATTAATTAGTCTGCATAGAGATGGAGTTGTCAATGCGGAAATAAATACCCGTTATCGCGCAAGTCTTCCTGTGAAGGATAGTGCGGTGGCGTGACTTGTGTGTCGTTTTCCTCTAGCTACTTCAAGTTTGCAACTCAGCCTTTTTTCCCAATTCCGAGGAAGATTCTCGCGTCACCCAGCCCACTGCCGACCCTTCGTTCCTCAGAATGACGTGGTAAAAGAGTTGCTCCTTCGAGGTTAAATTAGGCATTCTGATTGCCGGACTTGTTCCGGCATCTCATAATGTGTTGGGAATTTTTTATTTGGGTTCTATGTCCCTCTCTCTAGTCCAAGCATCTAATTACAAGCATCTAATTATAAGAAAGCACTGGTTCAAGCCCGCCTGCGGTAGGCAGGCGTCCGCTTGGACCTTTCCCGCACCATCGCCCTCTTTTGTAACTAGGGGCGGTTTAGTCCTACGATTGGGTAGCATCGGTAGCCATGCATCTATGGCTCTACCAGGCGATTGGTTTGTCTCAGTGTAGTGCGATCTGATCGGTTCTGTGTAATTTCCCCATCGATTTAGCTACTAGCATGCTATGAAGAAGACCACACCCGTTTTGCTGCTTTTTGCCGTCCTTTTTTCGGCGTGTACAGTCGCCCGGTTCTTCAAGTGGAACTTTGCCAACATTGATGATCACAAGCGTTTCCAAAATGCACCCGTCCCTAATGACCCCAATGAGGTTTTCACCTTTAAAACTCCAACAAACGATTCGATCCTTTTTCCTAAACTTCAGATCAAAGGAGAGCGGTACATTTTTGAAGAGGGGCTAGAAAAGAGCAACACCGTAGCTTTCTTGGTCTTGCGAAACGACACACTTATTTACGAGCGCTACTTTAACAAATACACGGAGGATGATTGGATAAATTCCTTTTCAGTGACCAAGTCGTTCGTAGCTACTCTGGTGGGGATCGCTATTTCAGAGGGTTATATCAAGAGCATCGAGGACCCCATAGGAAAGTACGTTCCAGAGCTAACAGGGGACTTTGCTCAGGTAAGCCTGAGACTACTTTTGGAGATGCGCAGTGGGGTGGATTACAATGAATCATACTATTCGCCCTTTAGTGATGCCGCCATTGATTATTACGGTCGTAATATCAAAAGGCGTTATGCCAAGTTTGATCTGAGCGTAAAGCCAGATAGCTATTTCCAGTACCGCAGTGTGAACACACAACTGCTGGCCGAAGCTGTGGAGAATGCCACAGGGAAGAAGGTGAGCGATTATTTGACCGAAAAAATATGGCAACCTATGGGCATGGAGTCTCCTGCTTCGTGGAGTTTTGATCATAAGCGCGATTCTACTATGAAGGCGTTTTGTTGCCTCAATGCGACGGCACGTGATTTTGCTAAGTTTGGACTCTTGTATCTAAACAATGGAAACTGGCAAGGAAAACAACTCGTGCCTGAGGCCTGGGTGGCAGAATCCACCACTTACGATCGAGCCAAAAACCACTTTAATTATACCTACCAATGGTGGACCAACCGATCCGTGGATTCTCTGAACACGCCCGGGTTTGTTCCCCCGATTGTGCATGACACAGTCACGATGAACGGCAAGCAATACTTTCGGTATCCTGATGAAGACTATTTTGCCGAAGGACATCTGGGGCAATTCATTTATGTGAACCCTAAGCAACGCATGGTCATTGTACGGCTGGGCAAAAATTACGGAGGTGTGCAGCCCGATTGGAATGACTACATGCAGTGGATTGCTCGTAAAAATGGAGTTCAAAAAGAAGCCCTGCCGTAAGTATGTCACACCAAGCTTGGTCGTGTCACCATCGCTCCACCATCACCCTCGTGGTTACGATGGAGGATTCTTCTGACGATTGTATCGTCAATATGGGACTCCACTCACTAAGACAGAGGGTAATACCTTCCTCATGGTATTTCAATCATCTTACTTGTTCCCTAGGTTTGGACAAAAATCATCATGAAAACTGCCTTTATTGTTTGTCTAATAACTCTGTTGATCGCGTCCCCTGCCTATGCGCAGCACAGAGAGCAGCGAAAAATCGATGTTGCCAACCTCAAGGAAATCCCCAATGACATCAAATCTGAAGATCGGATCATAACCCTTCAGTTTAGTCCTTCCGGTAATCAACTGGCGGTCGGCACTGGCAAGAATCTTTGGGTCAAAGCTCTCACCGATGACATGAGTTCATGGGAAAAGACTGGGTCGGAGATTGAGCCGCTTTCTATGTCATTCATTCCCTCAGGCGATCCTTTATTGATTGTGGGGGAGAACAAGTGGGCTGGTGGAAAGGTGCACTTATTTTCATGGAGCAATGGTGCCGATATGGGTACACTCGCACCATTCGACGGTGGTCGTTCGGGCATTGAGTTTTTTGGGAATGGCTTCTCAACTAAGATGACTTGGTGCGGGCCGGAGGGGAAGTTGTTTGGATATGATTTTGAGGAAAACGCTTTTTATGACTCGAATGGATGGCAAGTAGATCCGGAGAAAGTCACCTCGGTTTCTCACTCACCGTATGGCCAATACCTGACCGGAGGCAAGGACGGAAAAGTGTACATGCTCAATGATCCTTCGGACAAAGCTGAAGTCATGAATTTTGGGAATTACATTTCTACTGTGGCTGGCAGTCATTACATCAAAGGGTTAGCTGATCCGGGATACTGTGGAGCGGGCGACAACCGTGGCAATCTGAAAGTGGTAGAATTGAATTCAAAGAAAGAAGTCTATGCCGCCAAACTTGGGGAGGAAATCACAGATATGAAATTTCATCCCACTGATCCCAATATCCTGATCGTCACATCGCGTCAGGCATTGCACATTATAGATTACCGAAACCAGAAAATCTTAAAGGAAGTATCCTTCGAACCACGAGCATGGTGCATGGACATCAGCTGGGATGGGATGAAAGTTGCTGTGGGACTGGAGGATGGCACTGTGCGGCTCTACTCGCTTTGATTATTCATGAAAGGCGGATTCTATGGGACCAGAACTCTATCAATCTAGCGTCTATCCTCTCTTTTATCCAGTTCGTGGAAGTATACGACTGATTGAAACTTTTTAGTATCATAATCTGGTTAGTCAAGCGATATTCGCGGCGCTACGTGATGGCATTAAATCATTGATTATGAAAAAGGCTTTACTCCTCATTCTATTAGTCTCCGCTGGGCACCTTGTCTCAGCTCAGCGTGGTTTCGACCTCAAGGAAATGTTGCAGCGCCAAAAGGAAACCGTTTACAAGAAAGTAGAGAATCTTTCGCCACTCCAGAAGGAATTGATCAATGGAATCTTTGATGAATATGGCGTCACCATGACGGAGACTTTTCAGGAAGCCAGAAGTACCGGGAATTTCAGTGGTTTGCGCGAGAAGATGGAGGGGCTCGGTGAAGAGAGAAACCTGCTGATCAAAGATGTGCTTAATGACAAGCAGTATGCCGTGTACCTGGCCATCGTCGAAGAAGGCCGACCCAAGACACAGTCTTCAAACAATTAATCCATCCACTGACTTATGAGCAATTATCGAAGCTTAGTACTAGCCCTGTGCCTTCTTTTGGGAGCTAGTGCTACTGCACAGGAAGAAATTACTGTAACTGGCCGTGTAATGGATTCCAAATCCGGAGAAGCGGTGATTGGCGCCACGGTCTATTTCATCAATGTGAGGGACTCGCTGGATTCTAAATTTGGAACCACCGATGTGGAGGGCAACTTCGTGGTGAAAAATATGCCTCGCGCTTTCTACAAATTGGAAATCAGGAGCATCGGCTATAAGACCTATCAGCAAATACTTCGAATTACCCAATCTGCCCAGATGGCACCCATATCAATGGCACCAGATGTGAAGCAGTTGGACGAAGTGGTCGTGGAGGCAGAGCAGGCGGTACAACAAAAGGGCGACACCACCGTCTACCGAGCAGATTCTTTCAAAACCAACGCAGATGCCACAGCCGCTGACTTGGTCAGGAAATTACCAGGCATGGTCATTACAGCAAATGGCGTGGAGTCAAACGGTGAAACCATCAATCAAGTGCTGGTAGATGGCAAGCGCTTTTTTGGACAAGATCCTCTACTGGCACTGAATACCCTGCCCGCTGAAGTCGTGAACGAAGTGGAAGTGTATGATCAAAAGAGCGAAAGCGCACGTCAGACTGGGTTCGATGATGGAAACACCGTGAAAACCATGAATGTGGTGACGAAGGAGGGCAAGAGACAAGGCGAGTTCGGCAAATTCACGGCCGGAACGGGGACTGATAACAGGTATCTTTTGGAGGGTAATGTGAACAGCTTCAAGAAAAACAGACAGCTAACATTTTTGGGACTATCCAACAACATCAACAAAACAGAATTTTCAGCTTCCGACATTACAGGAGCACAAGGTGGAGGTAGAGGAGGCGGACGATTTTTTGGAGGGCAGCAGAGCACCCCTTCTGGGATTACCACCACCAATTCCTACGGCGTGAACTACTCCAACTCGAAAAAGGACAAGTGGCAAGTGGAGTCGAGCTACTTCTACGATCGAGGTGAAATCGACAATCGTAATACAACCCAGAGAGAGTTATTTATTGGTAGCACTACTCAAGAGTATGACGAAGAAAACACATCCAAATCTGTTAATGAAAATCACAGATTGAACCTGCGCACTGAGTATCAGATGGACGAAAGCAATAGCCTTTTGTTTATTCCATCCTTTACCTTTCAGGAGAATGAATCCTCTGACTTCACGGAGGGAATCACCACTAACGAAGGAGCGACAATCAATCAAACCACTAACAATTTCTCGACACTAACTCAAGGCTATAACTCGCAGAACAACCTTATTTATACTCACAAATTCAAAGGAAAAACAGGGAGAACTTTCTCTGTAGACATGGACTTTGACGTCTTTGATCAGGACGGTGACAATACCCTTGAGAACTTGCTTTCTGACTCCACCACGGTGTATCAAAACACCGTAATGAATACCAATTGGAGCGTGGAGCCGAGCTATGCTGAGCCTGTGGGTACCAGCTCTCAGGTGCAGTTCAGCTACCAGGTGAGAAGGCAAGACAGAAGTCGCGAAACCACCGCCTTCGAATTTGAAACTACCGATCCTGCCAATAGGACCTTTGCAAATGGCCTCTCAAGCAATTTCGAAAGTATAGCCACCACACATCAGCCGACGTTGAGTTTCAACAAACGGAGCTTTGCAAACTTCTTCACGGCGCGATTGTCCTATCAAAGCACGGAGCTTCAAAACAGAGAATTCAACTCCGGTTTAGGAACAAACACTTCAAATTTTCAGGCTATTTTACCTTCCTTCTTTGGGAGAATCCCCATCACCGAAACGGTGGAAGTGTTCCTGAGGTACAACACTCAAACCGGTCTTCCGTCTGCTGCACAGTTGCAAGAGGTGGTGGACAACAGCAATCCCCTTTTCCTTTCGGTTGGTAATCAAGACCTTGATCAAAGTTATTCTCATTCGTTCTTCGTTCGAATTGGGAAAAACAATGTGAAAAAGAACACCTCCATTTCCAACTTTACCATTCTCACCCAGACCAATAACTACATCACCAACGCGACCTACACGGCGAGTGCAGACAGTACCGTTGCTGGAGGAGTGGTCTTGCCTCAAGGTGGTCAGATCGCCACGCCTGTGAACCTGGATGGTTACTGGAATGCCCGAAATACCACCACCTACAGTTTTGTGTTGGAAAAGCTCAAACTAAATGTGAGCGCCAATGCAGGCGTGAGTTATGTGAAGAATCCGGGTATTGTGAACGGTGAAGAAAACATTTCGGAAACGTACAATTTCAATTCCCGACTCACAATCGCGAGTAACATTTCGGAGAAGGTGGATTTCAACGTGTTTTATGCCTGGAACACCAATCAGGTGGAAAACTCCGTGCAGGAGCGGAGGAATTCCAAGTTCCTGACGCACACCATCGGCGGAAGCATGAACCTCACCCTCCCTGCCAATGTGATACTCAGAAGTGATATGAACTATCAATACTACGATGGCATTTCTGATAACTTCAACACCAAGTATGCGCTGTGGAATGCCAGCATTGCCAAGAAATTTATGAAGAACAGCGCAGGCGAATTGACCTTTACAGTCTTCGATATTTTGCGACAAAACCAGAGCATAACCCAAAATGTAACCGCCAACTTCTTCGAGGAGCGACAGTCACTCGTCCTTCGTCAGTACTACATGGTCTCAATGAGCTACACCATCAGGAGCTTTAGAAGCACAGGAGAGTAATTTTTTGGAGCGAAATTTTTGGGTGATTTATGGGCGGTGCTTTCGCTCGTTAACCTGAAACACGTACTGGCCGACCTTTACTCTGTGGAAATCCATGTAAAGCATGGTTCCATCTGAGAGTGTTAATTCTTGCCGGCTTTAAATCATTTAATTTTACGCCATGCTTGCGGATTCCTTTAAAAACAAAAGAGCCGATCATCTTTCAACAGTTCAAATAATGTTGAACCTCGAAGAAGAACCTGAAAACGATATTCTTATTGAAGAGTTAAAAAAACGTAAGGAACTTGACGGTTTTGAGGAGGACGTTAAAGAATTCGAAAGAGTTAAACGAGCCAAGGCTGCTATTAAATTAAAAGAATACTATGCAAATAGACCTTTGTCTTGGGGTATGAAATTAGGTTGCCTGTTCTTCCCTTTTCTGATGCACCCACCTTATGGAAGTCTTTTTACAACCATTGATTCAAAAGGAGGAAGGGATTATTATCCATCAGAATTTTATAACCGATCGGGTATGAAAAAAGCTAAGAAAGAGTTTAACCTTCTTAGTGTGATTGGTGTTATTATGTACGCATTGGTATTTCTATATTTCTATTTGAGAGGTTAGATACCTAGGCTAGTCTGCGTTTGCAATGCCCGCTAATTAAAAATCCCTCCCCACTACCACGGTCTCCTTCAGCGTATTGGTTTTGCCATTGCCGCTATACACCTCGAACACCACCACGTAGTAGCCCATTCGTGCCATCCCACCTCCATCGGTTTCACCATCCCAGCGAATGAAGCCGGAGGTTGACAGAGAAGCACCATTGGCCAGCTCCTTCACAGGTCGGCCGCTCTGGTCATACACCATCACATTCGCGAATTGGCCGGGCTGGTTGAATTGGTAATTAATGGTGG
>CAYORY010000082.1:0-8510 GCA_964406435.1 uncultured Roseivirgaceae bacterium
CCTCCACGTATCAAGCCCACAGACAGGACGGCAGCTTCTTTGGTCAAGTCGGTTTGCCGCGAAATGATAGACTGCATTCCCTGAATGATCAATGATGCGGTATAAATCGGGTCCACTCCGGTCCATGGTTTTGATCCATGAGATTGCTTGCCATTGATTTTCATGACCCATCGATCAGCGGCGGCCATGGTGCCACCTGACTTGTACCTGATTTCTCCTTCTGGCGTTTGTGCATTGATGTGTAACCCAAACATCACGTCCACATCAGGGTTTTTAAGCACCCCTTCTTTTACCATCAGGGGTGCACCACCTTCTTCACCCGGAGGTGGTCCCTCCTCAGCAGGTTGGAACACAAATTTCACAGTGCCCTTCAGGTCAGATTTCATTTTGGAAAGAACTTCCGCCACACCCATTAATATGGATATATGGGTGTCATGACCACACGCGTGCATCACTCCACTTTCTATTCCATTGTATTCTGAGACCACTTTGGAGGCCCAAGGAATGTCTACCCGCTCAGTGACAGGGAGCGCATCTATATCAGCGCGTAAACCCACAACCGGCCCAGGTTTGTCACCTTTCAGAATGGCAACAACTCCAGTTTTGGCCACACCAGTCTGTACCTCAAAACCAAGGCTTTTTAAATGCTCAGCAATTTTTTCGGCTGTATTGAATTCTCGGTTCGAAAGTTCAGGATTCTGATGAAAATGGTGTCGCCACTCAATGACTTTTGGCTCAACTTCCTTTGCCAGTTGCTCCGATTTAGAAAGGAGTTTGGCGGGTTGGGCTACCGTAAAAAGAGAAAGTAGAAAAGTTAAGGGAATTAATGCGTATTTCATTTTAGTGATTTGGGTTAAAACTACTCAATCTTCAAATAAGACAATTCTCGAATTAGTTACTCCTCAAACGCCCAGTCCACTCGATCTTTCATGTCCTTGACCACCACACCTTGCTTTTTCAATTGCGCTCGCAGGTGATCCACTTTTTCAAAGTTTCGCGCTTCCTTGGCTTGCTTATACTCGTCGAGAATTACTTCGATTAATGCTTGCCCATCTAGGTCAGACTCATGCTTCAACCCAAGAACATCCTGAGAAAAACCTAGAAAAGTTTCCTTCATTCTGTTGAAAGTATCCTTCCCAACTTCTTCCAACTTCAACTGGCCTGTGTGGATAGAATTAATTTTTTTCATCATGTTGAACAGATGACCCAATGTCAATGCAGTATTGAAATCATCGTTCATGGCATGGTAACAGTTGTCGCACAGTTTATTGATTTGCTCGGACTGCTTTTCGTTGACTTCATCTTTCAAATCGTCGCTCCATTTCATCTCTTGGATAGTCCGAAGAGCATTAGAGAGCTTGACGAATCCCTTTCTGGCACCTTCCAGTGCGTCATTTGAAAAATCCAATGTGCTCGCATAGTGAGATTGGAGCATGAAAAAACGAATGGTCATGGCAGAATATCCTCGCTCAAGCAGCTCGTGATCACCAGACATCAGCTCTCTGGGCAAGAAGGAGTTGCCAAGCGACTTGCTCATCTTCTGTCCGTTCACAGTTAGCATGTTGGTGTGAAGCCAGTATTTCGCACCACCTTTTCCGGTGCTTCCTGTGTTTTGTGCTATCTCACATTCGTGATGAGGAAATTGCAAATCCATGCCACCTCCGTGAATGTCGAATTCTGCACCGAGGTATTTCGTACTCATGGCGGAGCACTCAAGGTGCCAGCCAGGAAACCCGTCACTCCACTTGGTGTCCCACCGCATGATGTGCTCAGGTGCAGCCTTTTTCCAAAGAGCAAAATCGAGTGGATTTCTTTTGTCATCCGCCCCGTCCAACGTCCTCGTTTGTTCCAGCAGATCTTCTATTTTTCTTCCACTCAGTTGACCGTAAGGATGGTCTTCATTGTATTTAGTCACGTCGAAATAGACTGATCCATTGGATTCATAGGCGAACCCATTTGCAATCAACTGCTCAATCATGACCATTTGTTCGAGCATATGACCCGTGGCTGAGGGTTCGATATCCGGCGGAAGGGCATTGAACCGCTCCATCACCTGATGAAAGTCGACAGTGTATTTCTGCACGATCTCCATCGGCTCTAAATTGTCGAGTTTCGCCTTTTTGCTGATTTTGTCTTCGCCCGTATCCAGAAGGTGTCCCACATCAGTGAGGTTCCTCACATACCGCACTTTGTATCCAAGGAACCTCAGGTATCGATTGATCACATCAAAACTCAAAAAGGTTCGTACATTGCCAAGGTGGACGTCACTATAAACGGTTGGTCCACAGACATAAAGCCCCACATGTGGAGGGTTAATTGGCTGAAATTCTTCTTTTTGCCGAGTAAGCGAGTTGAATACCTTGAGTTTTCCGATCATTTTGGATGGGATTTACACCCGAAGTTTGGAATGCAGATAATTATATCTAATTTTGTCACGCAAATATAGAATTTAGGTTCAGAGGGGACGCAAGTCCCCTCTTTTTATATCAAAAGTGTTGCAAACCGAGAAGAAAATACATGAGCTAATCGAGGAGATCATTTCGGATCAGCCTGATTTATTTATTGTAGACGTGCATTTGAAAGGGAGCAAGGCCAATCAGCGTTTGCAGATTTTTATGGATGGCGACAAAGGAATTCAGATTGATCAGTGTGCGAACATCAGTCGGAAGCTTGGTCATCAGATTGAGGAGCTTGGCCTGATTGAGGACAAGTACATTTTGGAAGTGTCTTCGGCCGGTATGGGCGTGCCCCTGAAGTCGATGAGGCAGTACAAAAAGAATGAAGGCCGCCAGTTGGAGGTGAGGTTGAAAAATGGCGAGTCTCCAGTTGGTAAATTGTTAGGAGCGACAGATGTGGCTCTGAAATTAGAAATAGAGGAAAACGAGGTAGAAATACCTTTTGGTGAAATAGAAAAATCTACAGTAGTAGTATCATTTAAGTAAAGATGGAAAGTGCAATTTTAATTGATTCGTTTGCGGATTTTGCCCGTGGTAAGAACATTGATCGTCCGACGATGATCAGGATTTTGGAAGATGTTTTCAGAACGATGATTCGAAAGAAATTTGAAACTGACGACAACTTCGATATCATTATCAATGCTGATAATGGTGACCTTGAGATTTGGAGATTCAGAGAGATCGTTGATGATAATTCTGAAGACATTTGGGATCATGACAAGATCAGCCTGACGGACGCCAGAAAGATCGAGCCTGATTTTGAGATTGGAGAGGAAGTAGCTGAGGAAATCAAACTTGAGGATTTTGGTAGAAGAGCGGTCTTAACTGCGCGTCAAACCTTGATGCAGAAAATCAACGACCTTGAGAAGGATCTTCTTTTTGAGAAATACAAGGACTTGGTTGGGGAGATCATCAACGGTGAAGTTTACCAAACCCTGAGTCGGGAGATATTGTTGATTGATGGCGAAGGAAACGAATTGAGCATTCCTAGAAATGAGCAAATCCCTAAGGATCGCTACAGAAAGGGTGATTCAGTACGTGCTATCGTACACATGGTGGAAATGGTAAATGGCAATCCAAAGATTGTTTTATCAAGAACAGCCCCGACCTTCCTCGAAAGACTTTTCGAAAGTGAAGTGCCGGAAGTTTACGATGGATTGATTACCATTAAAAAAGTAGTGCGTGAGCCGGGAGAGAGAGCTAAGGTTGCTGTTGAGTCTTATGATGATAGGATTGATCCCGTTGGAGCTTGTGTAGGAATGAAGGGCTCTCGAATCCACTCAATCGTGCGAGAGCTTCAGAATGAGAACATCGACGTGATCAACTTCACAGACAATATGGAGCTGTATATTTCCAGAGCGCTGAGCCCTGCGAAAATTCAGAGTATGAAGATTGATGTGGAGAACAAAAGAGTCTCCGTGTTCTTAAAACCCGATCAGGTATCTTTGGCTATTGGTAAAGGTGGTCAGAACATCAAATTGGCCAGTCGATTGGTGGGAATGGAAATTGATGTCTTCAGAGAATTGGATGAAAACGAGGAGGAAGATGTGGATCTGGATGAATTCTCTGATGAAATCGAAGATTGGGTCATTGATGAGTTGAAGCGAATTGGCTTGGACACAGCGAAGAGCGTGCTCAAATTGGGTCGTGAAGACATGATCAGAAGAACCGATTTGGAAGAAGAAACCATCGATGAGGTGCTGGGAGTGCTGAACAAGGAATTTGAATAATTAGAAGAGAGCTAGTAAGTATATATGGCAGAAGGAGTACAAAGAATTAGCCAAGTAGCCCGTAAGTTGAATGTGGGAAGAAACACCATTATGGAGTTTCTTGCCGAGAAAGGCTATGAGGTCGACAGAAGCCCGAACGCAAAGATCGACGAGGAGCAATATGCGCTCCTTGCGCGTCAGTTTGCCGATTCTGCCCATGACAAAGAGGAAGCCTCAGGATTGACCATAGGTAGCAAGCCTGAGGATTCGGTGGTGAAAAGATCCACCGATTCGCCTGGCGATGAGGAAGAGAGAATCCTAATCAAGGACAATGTAGAGCACGAGGAGAAGAAGAAGGAAGTAGAGAAAGTAAGTGCTCGACAGATTCTGGACGGCCCGAAGGTAGTAGGCAAGATCGACCTAGAGGCAGGCCGAAAAAAGAAGGAAGAAGAGCCAATACAGGAGAAAAAAGAAGAACCCAAGGTCGAAGAAAAAATAGAGGAGAAGCCAGTCGCCAAGGTAGAGGAGCCAAAAAAACCTGAAGAGCCCAAGAAAGAAGAGCCCAAGCAAGAGGAAGTGAAACCGCAAAATGAGCTAATCAAGGCCAAAGCGGATTCATTGAAGGGGCTTTCAGTAGTAGGCAAAATTGAATTACCTAAGGAAAGGTCAAAGCCTGTCGCTTCATCCGACCAAAATAAAGATCGTCAGAAGCGACCCAGAAAGCGAATCGCTCCTGCATCATCTAATGTTGGAAGGCCTCAGCGACCTCAGGGCTCCACAGGAGGAAGCGTAGCAGGAAGAAGAAAAACCGAGGAACTTTCCGACAAGGAAATTCAGGATAAAATCAAAGCGACTCTAGCCAAGCTAAGTGGTGGCAAGCAAACGCCTCAGCGATCAAAATACCGAAAGGATAAACGTAGTGCCAAAGCAGAGGAAGTAGAGGAAAGAGAGCTTCAGAAAATTGAGGACGCAAAAACACTAAGGGTCACCGAGTTTATCTCGGCCAATGACCTTTCTTCCCTTATGGATGTATCGGTAAACCAGGTGATTTCTGCATGCATGTCACTCGGCTTGTTCGTTTCCATCAATCAACGCCTGGATGCCGAAACCATCACGGTCATCGCTGATGAATTTGGCTTTGATGTACAATTCACCACCGATGATGACGAAGTGGAAGTGGAAGAAGTCATAGACAATGAAGCTGATCTTTTGGATCGTGCGCCCATTGTCACCATCATGGGACACGTAGACCATGGCAAGACCTCCTTGCTCGATTACATCCGTGATTCGAAGGTCACGGCCGGTGAAGCAGGAGGCATCACTCAGCACATTGGTGCATACGATGTGACCACCGAGGATGGCAAACGAATAGCATTTCTGGATACGCCAGGTCACGAGGCATTCACAGCGATGAGGGCACGTGGAGCGAAACTTACAGATGTGGCCATCATTGTGGTGGCTGCCGATGATGCCGTGATGCCCCAGACCAAGGAAGCCATCAACCACGCTCAGGTGGCAGGAGTGCCTTTGGTATTTGCCATCAATAAAATAGACAGACCAAACGCCAATCCAGATAAAATCAAGGAGGAACTCTCGGCCATGAATATTCTGGTGGAAGACTGGGGAGGAAAATATCAATGCCAGTTGGTTTCTGCCAAGACGGGCGAAGGAGTAGATGAATTGCTGGAGAAAGTGCTGCTGGAAGCCGAAATACTCGAACTCAAAGCAAATCCAAACCGACCAGCGAATGGTTCGGTCATTGAAGCTCAGCTCGACAAAGGCCGTGGGTATGTAACCACCCTGATGGTACAGTCAGGTACCATGAAAATTGGGGATGTAGTGCTGGCGGGATCCAATTATGGGCGGGTGAAAGCCATGTATGACCATCGTGGCACAAACTTGAAACAAGTAGGGCCGTCTACCCCTGTACTGATGCTTGGACTAGATGGTGCACCTCAGGCGGGTGACAAGTTCAATGTCATGGATTCGGATAGTGAGGCAAGGGAAATTGCCACCAAAAGAGGTCAAATACTTAGAGAGCAATCCATAAGAACCAAGAAACACATTACGCTGGACGAGATTGGTCGTCGTTTGGCCATTGGAAGCTTTAAAGAGCTCAACGTGATCGTCAAAGGCGATGTGGATGGATCAGTGGAAGCGCTATCGGATTCGTTGCAAAAGTTGTCTACCGGCGAGGTGCAGATCAACATCATCCACAAAGGCGTGGGTCAGATATCAGAATCAGACGTATTGCTTGCTTCGGCCTCCGATGCGGTAGTCATTGGTTTCCAAGTAAGACCATCTAGCAATGCCAAAAAAATCGCCGAGACGGAGGAAATCGAAATCAGATTGTACTCGATTATCTACGATGCGATCAACGAATTGAAAGATGCGATGGAGGGCTTGCTTGAGCCTACATCGGAGGAGGTGATTACAGGAAATATCGAGGTTCGGGAGGTATTCAAAATCTCGAAAATTGGAACGGTCGCAGGGTGTATGGTCACGGATGGTATCGTGAAGCGCTCGAATAAAGTGCGCTTGGTGCGAGATGGTATCGTGAAGTATGAAGGAGACATCAACCAGCTGAAGAGATTCAAAGACGATGTGCAGGAAGTGAAGAAGGGGTACGAATGTGGTATTAGCATCAAGAATTTCAACGACATCAAGGAGGGAGATATCATTGAAGGATTCGAAATCAAAGAAGTGAAGCGAAAGCTCTAAATCTAAAAATTTGCAAATCAAAAAAGGCCACCGAATTCTCGGTGGCCTTTTCGGTTAGGTCAATTTGAAATTTTATCTAGGTCCTATTCTCACACCAAGGCCAAACTGCAAGAACGAAATATCACCAGCGCTGTGGTAGGTCACACCCAAGTTCATTCTTCCCAGAAAGAGTCCCCCACGTGCCGCGAATCCAAAATCACTATTGGTTTCATCATCGGCAGTTGTGCTGAATGCATCTGCACTGGCTGTTCTTGAAAAATACATCCCAACACCAGCTCCCACGTAGGGTGTCACCTTGGCATCAATGATACGGTACGTTCCTGTAGCTAACACTGGCACGATGGCAGCTGCGTCTATTTCAGAAGTCGCAGATCCACCGCCCGAGGCGGCATCCAAATCTCCACCTGCAAAAGCAAGAGAGCCCAGATACAATCCGGCATCTAGTTTATCGGAAATGGTAATGCGAGGCTCCAGCGAGAATCCGACACCTAAATCATAAACATCGCCGAAATCACCCTGGGGTAGCTGTCCACTGATTCCAATTTCTACATTGAACTGCGCAGAAGCAGAGTAGCCAATGGCAAACAGCACACAAGCTGACAATAGTACTTTTTTCATAACTCGTTAATATTTGGTTTACACCAAGATAAGGAATATCTACATCCGTCTATATACCGTGGACTTGGTATTTGATGAGACTAATCAAACAAATCCTCTTCCCTTTCGAGCATAAGTATGGCCGACTGTGGCACGATGAAATACTTCTCACCACTCACCAGCACCTCGATAGCACCCTTCTGAAGAAACACCGCCAAGTCACCCTCTTTGGCCTGGAGGGGGATGTATTTTATGGGTTCGCTATCGGGCTTCCAAGAATCTTCTTCATCTGCAGGAAGGGGAATCGGGTAACCTGGCCCTGCTTTCACAACATATCCGCTCTGGATTTTTTCCTTTTCCCGAACCCCAGGTGGGAGATAAATACCACTGTCGGTTTTTTCAGATTCCTTCTTCGGTTTGATCAGCAGGCGATCTCCGACCACAATCAATCTCTTCAGCTTGTTCTCAGCTGTCAACTCTGTATTCATAAAGTTTTTAGGTTACTCCCCAAACAACTCCTCGGGAGTCGTTTCTTCTTTACCTGCTCCTGCTCGAGAAAGCAGCTTATCGTCCATTTTCTTGGTAGACTTGGCCCCAAGCTCCTTCAATCGCTCCGTCTTGCGTATCAGGTTGTCTCGACCCGAAACAAGCTTGTTCATTGCCTCGGCGTATTGCACCTTGGACTTGTCCAGTGACCGTCCCACCTCCATCAAGTCATCCACGAAGGCCTTGAACTTGTCGTACAATGCACCTCCCTGACGGGCAATTTCAAGGGCATTTTCATTTTGATATTCGTGCTTCCAGATGCTGGCGACCGTCCGAAGTGTGGCAACCAGAGTGGCTGGGCTCACGATGATGATACTTTTCTCATGCGCATCGTTGTAGAGCTCACCCCCATGCTGCACGATCAACGAAAAGGCCGATTCGATCGGAATGAACATCAGCACATAATCCAGATTTCCCCCATCAAACAGCTGGTGGTAGTTCTTCTCTGATAGTCCTTTGATGTGTGTCTTTATGGAAATCA
>CAYORY010000083.1:0-8287 GCA_964406435.1 uncultured Roseivirgaceae bacterium
GTATTTTTGCGGCCATGCAATTTGAGTTGCTTCATACAGCCAAAAAATCAAAAGCAAGGGCGGGTAAAATCTCCACGGATCACGGGGAAATCAATACGCCCATTTTCATGCCGGTGGGCACAGCTGCCACCGTGAAGGCTGTGCATCAGCGCGAACTGAAGGAGGACATCAACGCCGAGGTAATCCTTGGAAATACCTATCATCTTTATTTGCGCCCGGGCATGGAGGTCATGGAGCAGGCAGGCGGTCTGCATCGGTTCAATGGCTGGGACAGGCCGATACTCACCGACAGTGGCGGCTATCAGGTTTATTCGCTCGGAGACAATCGAAAAATCAAGGAGGAGGGTGTCACCTTTCAATCCCATATCGATGGCTCCAGGCATTTCTTCAGTCCTGAAAATGTGATGGATACCCAGCGAACAATTGGGGCTGACTTTGTCATGGCTTTCGATGAATGCACGCCCTATCCTTGTGAGAAAAAGTATGCTGAAAACTCCATGCACATGACCCATCGCTGGCTGGATCGGTGCATTGATCGCTTCAATGTGACCAAGCCGCTTTACGGTCACCACCAAAATTTACTTCCGATAGTGCAAGGAAGCGTGTATCCCGAGCTGCGAAAGATTTCAGCCGAGTATGCGGCTAAAAAAGATCAGCCGGCTATGGCCATCGGCGGGTTGTCTGTAGGCGAGCCGGCGCAGGACATGTACGACATGACCGATCTGGTGTGTGATATTCTCCCAAAAGAAAAGCCACGGTACCTCATGGGGGTCGGAACTCCCGAAAATATTTTGGAATGCATCGATCGTGGAGTGGATATGTTCGACTGTGTGATGCCAACACGAAATGCCCGCAATGGCATGCTGTTCACTACTCAGGGCATCATCAATATCAGAAATGAAAAGTGGAAATCGGATTTTTCTCCGATCGATGAAGGACTAGGAGGGTACGCCAGCACGTTCTATTCCAAGGCCTATTTGAGACATCTGATGCACAGCGGCGAGATGCTAGGCCCTCAGATAGCCAGTATCCACAATTTGACCTTCTACCTTTGGCTCGTGAGGCAGGCTCGTGAAGCCATTTTGAACGATACCTTTGCGGATTGGAAACAAAATATGATTAGGCAGGTTTCAAGAAGATTGTGAAGAAGATTGATTTCTATATCCTGAAAAAACTGCTTAGCACGTTCGTCTACGTGGTGGTCATCTTGGTCGTCATCATCTGCGTGATAGACTACACCGACAAGAACGACAAGTTCATTGAGTTCGAAATCAGTGGAGACGTGATCATGCAGTACTACATGTCATTTGCTCCGTATTTTGCAGCACTCCTTACGCCCATCACTGCCTTTATTTCTACCGTCCTTGTCACCGCCAAGATGGCTTCTCAGACAGAGCTCATCGCTATTCTGGCCAGTGGTACAAGTTTCCGGCGGCTTTTGAGACCTTACCTTGTGGCTGCCGTATTGATAGCCGGATCGAGTTTCTACCTTAATGCCTACATCATTCCTGATGCCAACAAATTCAGGGTTGAATTTGAGCTTGATTACATCAAGAAGGATTTTCAAAACCTCGACCGGGACATGCACATCAAAATAAGTGATCAAGGGTACATCTACATAAACCGATACAGCAGCAATCGGGACATTGGCTATGTAGTGACACTCGAACGCTTCGAAAATTATGAGATGAAGGAGAAGATCAATGCCAAAAGAGTATCCTGGGATTCGGCTGTTTCGAGATGGACTTTGCATGATTATCAGAAGAGGACCATCCTAGAGGACACTGAGTTGATCGAAGAAGGGAAGGAGTTGGATACCCTGCTAAACCTGCGACCTGCGGACTTCAAGAATAAGAAACACCTGGAGACCACCCTCACCACGCCCGAGTTAAATGACTACATAGAACTTCAACTCTCGCGAGGAGCCGACGATGTGATGGTATACCGAATAGAGAAATACATACGGTTCATGCAGCCATTCACGGTCATCATTTTGATTTTGATTGCAGTGATAGTGTCGGCACGAAAAAGCAGGAGAGGGACCGGCGCGCAAATCGCACTCGGCTTTGCCATTGCTTTTCTTTTCATCATCCTGTTTGTATTTGCACAAGCCATTGCAGCAGCCGGGACCATGAACCCCATACTTGCCATCTGGACACCCAATATTATTTTTTCGGCAATAGGGGTGATCATGTACAACACCGTGCCTCGCTGATGGCCCGGCATTATCTCACCATGCATCTGCTGGTGCTTATTTGGGGATTTACCGCCATTTTGGGCATGTTGATCGAGATTCCATCTGTCGAGGTAGTTTTTTACCGCACATTGATCGCCTGCCTCGTCTTGCTTGGATATATCCTGCTCAGACGAAAGAAGCTTACGGCAATGTTTGATAAGGGAGGGATGTTTCAGATGGGAACAGGAGTAATCATTGCAGCGCATTGGATCCTTTTTTTTCTGGCGGCCCGAGTCTCCAATGTCTCTGTGTGCCTTGCCGGCATGGCCACCACATCTCTTTGGACTGCCTTTTTGGAACCCTTCTATCACCGGAAAAGAGTACAACCCTTCGAAGTGTTCCTTGGGGTCATGGCTTTGGCGGGCATGGTGGTCATTTTCAATGTGGCTTTTGATTTTTGGCTCGGCTTGGTGCTCGCTATCATTTCTGCTCTCTTATCGGCGATCTTCACGATCATCAACGCGGAGTTTGTGAAAAAAGGACGTGATCCATTCGTCATTACTTTTTATGAAATGCTCGGAGCAGTGGTTTCCATTGTTTTGTTTTTCCCACTTTATTCTTCATTGAAAGGAGGTCTCGTGCTGGGTATTACCTGGATGGATTTTTTGTGGCTGGTTCTTTTGGCGGTGGTATGTACGGTATATGCTTACAGCATTTCGGTGCAATTAATGAAGCACATTTCACCATTTACCATGAATCTTACCGTCAATTTGGAGCCCGTCTACGGAATCATCCTAGCCGTGTTGATTTTCGGCTCAAGTGAAGAAATGAGTACCGGTTTTTACATCGGCACCTCCCTTATTTTATTGGCCGTGCTCGCATATCCATTATTCAATAAGACTTTTCGGCGAAACCCACTGCCTAACAGACACGCCTCACCTTAGTAGTTTTTTTGTACATTTAAAAATGTGGCCAGATAGAAACGGGTTACAAATGCAAGGTGAATCGTATAAAGACCTGAGTATAGCTCAGGGTGGTGTATGAAGGATAGTGAAATTTTGGAGCGAATAGGACGCGGCGATGAGCGTATCCTTGATCATCTCTACCAGAAATACTACCGTATGATGGTGAAGATGGTGAAGGAAAATAGTGGGACGGAGGATGAGGCCAAGGACATCTATCAGGAGGCGATACTTGCGTTTTGGCAAAAAGCGGCTAGTAGAAAATTGGTGCTTACCTCGAAAATTAGCACGTATCTCTACAGCATTTGTCAGAACCTGTGGAGGAAGGAATTAGAAAAAAAGAAAAGGCACAGTCATGAAGAGGTAGATGGAGAGAGCTTTCAAAAGTTCGAGGAGGAGGAGAGGCTCAGAATTGTGAAAGAGTGCATGGGAGAGCTCGGGGATGTGTGCCAGAAGATATTGACGTACTACTACTTTGACGGTCTCTCAATGACTGATATATCCAAGAAATTGAATTTTTCAAGTACGGATACAGCCAAGACCAAGAAGTATAAGTGCAAAAAGAAACTTGACTCACTTATTAAGAAAAAATATACTACATCAGACTTTTTTGATTGATGAATCTTAACCAGCAACAGCAAATAGAATCGTATCTCTCGGGAGAAATGAGTGCCGAAGAAATATCTGCATTCGAGTCTCAGGTGGAGGTGAACCCTGAGCTCAGGCAGGAATTACATTTTCAGTCAGAGGTAATTAGCGGGATTGGAGAGTTCAGGAAGGCCCAGCTTATCGCTCGTCTCGACGGATTAAATGTCTCCACGGCATGGTGGTCTGTTGTCCAGCACTCGAGCGTGTTGCAATATGTCGGAAGTGCATTAGCAATTATTGGAATTGGAGGAGCGGCTTATTGGTACACTACCAATGCTGAAGAGGCTCTGCCAGACGCTGGAAATGAAATTGTAGTTGACGCCCCTGTTCACGAACCTGTGATCTTTGAATTGCCGGAATTCGAAAGTCAGTTGGTAAGCCTACCAGATGAAGTAAATCAGGGTAAGGTAGAAGAGGTATTAGTTGATGATATTGCTCAACCAATTGAGGAAAAATCTTTTAATCCAATAGTAAACGTGCCTAATGCAGGTAATGTGGAGGCGGAGAAGGAATTCCAGCCTCAGCAGGCTCCTAAGCCTGAAGAGGTGGAGGAGACCGAACCAGCCAAAAAAGCACTTGAAGTGGAGGTGGTAGAAACCAAGACATCCAGGATTAAATACCGCTACTACGCTGGTAAACTATTTCTCTACGGCAAGTTCCAAGACGAGCCGTATCAAATCCTTGAGATTAATTCAGCCGCTGGCAGACGAATTTATCTGCATCATTTGAACACATTTTACGAGATTGTTCAGAGCGATAAGCCGGTAAATTTGACCGAAGTAACCAATGAAAAACTCATTCAGGAGTTAAGCATTCTTCGGAAGTCTAAGTAACTATTTTGCCAAATAGTTAGCTTTGTCCCAATGGCAGACAAGAATGCTCGAAAGAAGCGAAAATTAGGTAGCTACCCCTTTGGAAGTGTGATGTTTAGTATCACCCTTGCCATCTTCGTTATGGGCCTTTTCGGACTTTTGTTTGTGTACACCCAGAGCCTCACAAAGGCCATTCAAAAAAACGTAGAGATACAGGTTTTTTTCAAAAAACAGGTCACTCAGTCTGATGTTGATTTTGTGACACGAGCAGTATCTGAGAGTAAGTACGTCCGATTGGAGGAGAGTTATCCACAGGTGAAATTCATTTCAAAGGATGAGGCAGCAAAGAAATTCATTGAAGAGACCGGGGAAGATTTCACGGAATTCATTGGGGACAATCCACTTAGAGATGCACTTGTGGTGAGCATAAACCCGAATTATCAAAAGACCGATAGCCTGAGGCAAATCAAAGCGAGTCTTGAAAAGAATCGTGCTGTTTATGAAGTGACCTTCGTGGAGTCATTGGTGGAGAGTATAAACAAAAACCTTACGAAGATTGGATTGATCCTGGGAGGGTTCGCTTTGATTCTATTGTTCGTCGTGGTGATTCTCATTAATAATACCATAAAACTGGCCCTTTTTTCACAGCGTTTTCTCATTCGAAGTATGCAGTTGGTAGGAGCTACGGGTAGTTTCATCCGTCGACCATTTTTGATAAGAGCTGCTCTGTATGGTATGCTTTCGGGAGTCATTGCAAGTTGCCTCATATATGGTCTCATGATGTATGCAAACTCACAAATTGAGAACCTAGTAGAATTACAAGACGTTAATAGTCTCGTTGCGCTAAGCGCGTCCTTGGTCATACTGGGATTAATCGTTGGTTATTTCAGCACATATAGGGCTGTAAGAAAATATTTGAAACTGTCTTTAGACGAATTATATTAAGAACTATGTCCGATCCTCGTTTTGCTTTCGCAAAGATCAACTACATCATTATGATCGCCGGATTGGTGGTCATGGCATTAGGGTTCATTATTATGTCCAGCGACTCAGAGCCGTACGGTTTTGGCTTCTTGGGCTTGACCTTGGGGCCTATCGTTTTAATGACAGGGTTCCTGATCCAATTTGTGGCCATATTCTATAAGGCCAAGAAAAATGAAGACGCTTCTGAATAATGTCTTGGATTGAGGCATTGATCCTTGGAATAGTCCAGGGACTCACAGAATTTCTCCCTGTAAGCAGCAGTGGTCACTTGGAAATTGGTTCGGTGCTGCTTCGATTGGATACTTCGGAAAATCTACTCTTTGCAGTGATTGTTCACCTCGCCACGGCGCTCAGCACGCTCGTGGTGTACCGTGGCGACATTAAGGACATTGTCGTCGGTTTTTTTAAACGGGAGTCAAACGAGTCACGAGGTTTTGTCATGCGAATCATTATTTCAATGATTCCGGTTGGGATTGTTGGATTCTTTTTTCAAGATGAAGTCGAAACGTTTTTTGCAGGAAATATGGTGTTGGTAGGTAGCATGCTGCTGGTTACGGCCTTATTACTACTTTTCAGTCATTACAGAAATTCAGGAGAGGGAGAGGTCACCGCCTGGAAAGCTTTTGTTGTTGGCTTAGCCCAGGCGATTGCAGTACTTCCCGGAATCTCAAGATCTGGTGCCACGATTTCCACCGCTTTGATCCTCGGAGTGGACAGAGAAAAGGCAGCAAGATTTTCCTTTTTGATGGTCATCATTCCAATTATGGGAGCCGCCCTTTTGAAATTCTGGGATTATCTCGATTCAGCGCAAGAGACGACCATCGAATTGTCCAGTCTCATCGTCGGTTTTGCGGGGGCGTTTTTGTCTGGCTATTTGGCCTGCAAATGGATGATCAAGCTGGTGGCTAAAGGCAAGCTGATATTTTTTGCCGCTTATTGTGGGTTGGTTGGATTGATTGTCATTATTTCTCAGCTGGTATGAATTGGGCCGAAGGACAATTTATTCTCGTAGACAAGCCCAAGAACTGGACTTCATTTGATGTGGTAAAAAAAGTGAGGAACCACATCCAGGCCAAAATCGGTCATGCGGGCACGCTGGACCCACTTGCTACAGGGCTTTTGATTTTGGCTACCGGCAAATTCACAAAGAAGATAGATGAAGTACAGGGGCAGGATAAAGTCTATGAAGGCACTTTCGAGATAGGAAAAACCACACCCTCCTTTGACCTGGAGACGGAGTTTGATTCCGAAAATAGCATTTCCCATCTCACCATGACCGATGTGGAAAAGGTGATCCCCACATTTATTGGCGAAATCACACAATTTCCTCCTGCACACTCTGCCGTCCGTATAGATGGTGAGCGGGCATACAAAAAGGCACGCAAGAACCAAGAAGTCAAATTGCGACCCAGGCAGGTCACCGTTCATTCCTTTGAAGTTCTCGAATCTACCTTGCCCGAAGTTAATTTTCGAATACACTGCTCCAAAGGCACCTATATCAGAAGTATCGCCAGCGATTTAGGGATTGCATTGGGTGTGGGTGCATATCTAAAGGCGCTGACGCGCACAGCTATAGGAGACTTCAAATTGGCAGAAGCATACAACCTCGAGGCATTTTTAGAAAAATTCCCAAAGGCATGAGGCTGATTGAAGACATCTCTGATTTCCCAGACAACATCCAGACGGTCGTCACCAGTGGCACTTTTGATGGGGTTCATTTGGGGCATCAGAAAATTCTCAAAAGGCTCTCTTCTTTGGCTAAAGACCAGAGACTAAAGAGCGTACTTTTGACTTTTTGGCCTCATCCCCGGTTTGTTCTACATCAAAATGACCAGTCGCTCAAACTACTCACCACTTTTGATGAAAAGGCCTCATTGATTGGTCAGGCAGGAATAGACTATTTAGTTCGCATTCCATTCACCGAGGAATTTTCACAGTTGGAGCCGTGGGATTTCGTTCAAAAAATCCTCATTAATCATTTGAATGCTTCAAAACTAGTGCTAGGGTACGACCATCATTTTGGGAAGGATAGAAAGGGGAATTTTGACTATCTCAATGCAAACAGCAAGGACTTTGGTTTTGAATTGGAGGAGATTCCCCGTCATGACATTGATGATATAGGGGTGAGCAGCACTAAAATCAGAAATTACCTTTTGCAGGGTTTGGTCGAGGAGGCAAGCCATCTATTAGGAAGGAAGTATAGCCTGCGGGGACAAGTGGTGGAGGGTGATAAGCTGGGGCGTGGTATCGGATACCCCACAGCCAATATTTGGGTGCCCGAAGGGTATAAGTTGATTCCTGCCGAGGGTGTGTACGCCACCACGATAAAATGGAATGGCGAAATGTACCACGGCATGACAAACATTGGCATGCGACCGACGGTCAACGGATCTCAGAAGAGAATAGAAGTAAATATTTTTAATTTTGAGGCCGATCTTTACGGTGAGGAAATAGAATTGGGTTTCGTCCTAAAGCTACGAGACGAAAACAAATTCGAAAACATCGAAAAGCTTAAAGAACAATTGGCGTTAGACAAACAGGACGCTGAACAAATTTTTAGAAAATGAATCGAATCAGAATTATAACAATAGGAGTGATGCTCGCAGGGTTTTCACTTTTTACCAACTGCGATAAGAACGGGGACTTTCTTTTGTTCTCCATCCAGAATGACATTGATCTGGGATTTCAAATGGACATGGAAATAG
>CAYORY010000084.1:0-6151 GCA_964406435.1 uncultured Roseivirgaceae bacterium
TGAATGTGCTCGACACGGTCGAAGTAGTGTCCAGGCGACTGATCGGCCCCAAAGAGAGGGACAGGTATCTTAGGATTTTTGAGAATGAATTTCTTGGCCGATCGTCCATTTCATCCCGATGCAAACTGCTCAACCCAGAAGTGCTGGATTTTATCTATGACCCGGAGAAGGATAAACTGGAGGTATTTGCCCTGGAGCCATTAGAGATTGAAAATGACTACTTAGGATACGAAATCACCTACGTGTTCGAGACTTTTCAGCGTATTGGAAATCATGTCAATTTTTATGGAAAGGCAAGGTTTGACAATCTGAAACCGGCCTACAAACGAGAGGCAAAACAGTGGCTAAGGAACAGAAGAAGCGTGTATGAGGGGTCTTTCCTTCATTTCAGACGATCCTTGATCAATGATGAACTTCGGTCGAATAATTTTAGAATTAGTCTCGTCCAATCGGCTGATTTGTCCGGTGTGCCTACAGCCAATGAATTATCGCTCAGTCGAGAAGATATTTTGACACCTCAGGACAACTCATCCTATACCTTGGACTTTGATAATTTTCTGAAAGTGGTCTATAGGCGCAAGCCCGATGAAGAGTATAAAAACCAGTTTTACGAGGAGAGAGGGTCACTTAATTACCAGCTTTCCTTGTTGACCATTGGGGATCGTCCTGTAATTTTGCGTGCCAACGGACGCATGGAGTTTCCGGGTGTGGCCACTTATGGATATTGGTATTGGGAACGAGTGGGTGATTTGCTACCGGAAAATTACGATCCTGAGACCGATGATTTTGAGATATTACAATAGGGGGAATCATTACGGCCCTTGTTTGTCGATTGAATAGAAACAATTAATGGAAGAACAACTAGCTAAATATTTCGCAGGAGAAGCCACCGACAAGGAAAAAGATGATGTGCTGGCTTGGAGAAGCGAAAGTGAGGAGAATGCCGTTTCTTTTCTAGAGTACAAGGAAACATGGCTCTTGACAGAGAAGGAGGGGATTTTGGCACCTGTGCAAGCGACTCGCCAAAACGCTGAGGTGAAGGTGATCGGATGGCCCGGATACTTGAAATACGCAGCAGCGGTGGTGCTCTTGGCCATGATCGGAGCGATATGGTATTTCAATCAGGAGAACGAAGTGACTTTGACCCCCACAGTGTTTGCTGGCTCTTCTCAAATTCTGGAAGATGGGAGCACGCTGAGTTTGAAAAATGGAGCGGAAATCACAAAACTGTCATTCACCGAAAGTGAGAGAAAAGTATACGTAAAGGGCAAAGTGTTTTTTGAGGTGGTAAGGGATGAGAATCGCCCATTTTTTGTAATTACAGAAGATGCCACCGTAAGGGTTTTAGGCACGAGCTTTTTGGTCAACAGTGAAGCTGACTATACTGAAGTATGTGTGGAGAGTGGATCGGTTTCGTTTTCTACTAAAACCAACCTGTCTTTGAATTTGGAGAAAGGGGATTTGGGAATGATCGGAAAGGATATCAAGGGAGTGATCAAACGCCGGAATGATGATCGTAATCTTCTCGCATGGAAGGATGGCTTAATGTCATTTGAAAGGACCCCCACGTCAAAAGTCATTGCTACGCTGGAGGATACTTATGACGTCAAGATTATGGCCCCTGAAAAAATCATGAATTGTCGGCTTACTGCCCAATTCAGTCAGAATTCCTTAGAAGAGGTCATCCAAATTCTCTCAGCTACGTTCAACTGGACATTCGAGATTGATAAAGACAAAGTAGTGTTAAGTGGTGAAGGGTGTTAGAGCCTTTCATGATCCCCCGAGGTGTCGGGGGATTTTTTATGCAAATTGCTTTCTTAGCTCACGATAGACCTGTTGATTGATCTCCGGATCGGTGAAAACTTCCAGCAACTTTGGGGACTTTGATTCTTCAAAGAATCCAGTCAGCGCCTTTCTCAGCTCCTTGTCATCTCTCACTTGGCAATAGTCAATCCTATTCTCAGTGCAAATGTGTTCTGCTGTTCGGTCATGTCGCGTCTCGAAGTATTCCTCTAGCTCGTCTAGCTTGCTGGGTCCATCAATCAACCTGAATATCCCTCCACCTTGATTGTTGAAAATGATCAGCCTGAGATTTGCGTAATCATGGTTGTGGAAGAAGGCGTTTCTATCATAGAGAAATGACAAATCCCCGGTCAAAAGTACATTGAGTTTGGCGCTCACAAGGGCTGTGCCCAAGGCTGTAGAAGTCACTCCTTCAATGCCGCTCGTGCCACGGTTGCAAAAACATTCTATCCCTGTCTTGACACCAAGAATATCAGCGTACCGAACCGGCATGGAGTTGCCAAAGTGAAGATTTGTGCCGATTGGAATGGATTCCAATACTCTTTCAAAAGCTGTCAATTCTGAAAAAACGGCTTTTTCAACAATTGCACGCAACAATGACCTGGCTTCTTCATCAGCCCTTTGCCAGGTATGGAGAAACTCAGTATCCAACGTGGCTTGTTCCAGAGCCGGTAGAACGGTCGCAAGTTTGGCTGGGAACAACTGAGGCTTAGACTTGTAAGTATCGACCGGTACTCCTGCCGAGTCAAAATGCCAATGTGCTTTGATGTCAGTCGCTCGAATGAAGTTCTTTACATTTTTGGACAGCACTGAGAGGCCACTTGTGATAAGAAGGTCTGGAGCCAACTCCGGCTGGCTCTTCAGGAAGAGGTCGGCGTGCCCAATACCATCAAGTTGGAGGTTATTCAGTGGGGAAACAATCACTGGAATTTTCGAAGCGATCGACTCAAGGGGCTTACTCAGTTCATGATCTTGTGGCTGCTGTCCAATCAAAATAAGAACCCTTCGAAAGGCAGTCACATCGGGTATTTCTACCTCCATTTTTTCAGGCTTCAGTACATTCAGATTGAACTCAATAAATTCAAGTTTCTGCTCCTGGGTAGGGTAGAAGGGTTCTTTGAAGGGGATATTGAAGTGAACTGGTCCTTTCGGTAGTTCATTTGCGTAGCGGATGCCTTCAATTATTTTGTTGAAATATTCGGTTGCCGTACCATTATGCACGGGTGGCATTTGAAAGGAATTCTTGACATGATTTTTCAATGCCCCGAACTGTCGAATAGTCTGTCCATCGCGCTGATCAATCATCTCCAAAGGACGATCCGCCGAAAGGACAATCAATGGAATTTCCCGGTAATAAGCTTCTGCAACAGCAGGAGCGTAATTCAGCATGGCTGTGCCAGAAGTACAGCACAAAACCACTGGTGTTTTTGTTTCCTGAGCAATTCCCAGCGCTACGAATCCTGCAGTTCGTTCATCCGTAATTATCCATTTTTTCACCTTTTCATTTCTTGCGAATGAGACAGTAAGCGGAGCATTTCTGGAACCAGGGGACATCACTGCATGGCGCACTCCCAAAGTATGACAAAGTGCTGAAGTGCTAAATACGGCAGGGTGAAGCATGCGCTAAATTAGGCTCTTTAGGACGGATATTTTTAGCTGCGTTTCCAGAAGTTCACTTGTAGGATTCGAGTCTTCGGTTATGCCAGCTCCTGCAAAGAATCGTGCTTTTGAGCCTAATAGTTTCATGCATCTAAGGTTCACAAATAGGTCAGTCGATCCATTGAAATTTACAGGACCGAGGAATCCTGCATAAAACTCTCTATCGAATTCTTCTGTGGAAGCAATGAACGCTTTGGCCGCATCCAAAGGCATTCCGCAAACGGCTGATGTTGGATGCAGGAGTTCCACCATTTGATCAGCCAGGGATTCAAATTGGGCTTCTTTAAGATTTACCGTGTAATCAGTCTTAAGATGGGCCAGGTTTCCGGCTTGCACCGTTTTTGGGCCGTGTTCATGAAACTCTCTCAGCCTGATTTTCTTGAAACAATTGATGATGTATCTACTCACAAACGCCTGCTCCTCAATTTCTTTCTGTGTCCAGGCAATTTCACTCAATGACTGGCCTTCATTTAGTTTTTTGGTACCGGCCAAAGAAATTGTTTTAAATGTATCCTCGGTAGAAGAAAGGAGCGTTTCAGGACTGGCACCTATCCACAAACCTTCGTCCTGTATGTAGACCATGGAGCAAAAGGAATTGGTATATGCTTCGCATATTTTCTCGAAGAAAGTGCTTGCGGAAAAATTACCTGGGAGATGGAAATCTTCAAACCTGGCCAGCACCACTTTCTCTAATGTGCCAGCCTTGATTTCTTCTATGGCACGTTTCACATTCAACTCAAAATCTGTGGCGTCAGTCGTTTGAATTGACTCATTTCTTGGTTTTTCCTTTGTTCCTGATATAGTGGTAATGAACTCATCAACTCTCTCGGCGGATAAGGTCGGAGAAATGGTAACTTCTTCATTGCTGAAAATCAAATCCCCTTTGATATGATAGGGATGACACGGGTGATTATCAGCAAATCTATTGAACAGAAATCCGGGGCTTAGTTCGTGAAGAGGAAGGGAGGTCTGGATAGGAGAATCCAATGATACGGCCAGATGAACGTCCTTTCCTTTTGGCATCCTCCAGGCGGCAAAAGCAAAAGGCCGATCTATTAGTTTCTCGATTAGATTTTCTGAAACAATATGAGCCAATTTCTCCTTCATTCTCTTTCTATTATGGCCACCGTGAGTCTGCTTATGCTCACAAGCTTGCCTTCTTCGTTTGTGATTTCGATAGACCACACGTGCGTCTTTCTCCCAACATGGATGGGCGTCACCTTGCCGTACACATAGCCTTCACGTGCCGATCGGATATGATTGGCATTTATTTCCAGTCCCACAACCCCTTGTTTGGCCAGATCTATCAACAGGGTGGAGGCGTAGCTACCAAGGGACTCAGCCAAAGCCACATTGGCTCCTCCATGTAATAGGCCCATGGGTTGCTTGGTACGATGATCTACCGGCATCTTAGCAATGAGGAAATCATCTCCGATATCAGTAATCTCAATACCTAAATGCCCAATCATGCAACCCTCACCTACGGCGTTTAATTGCTCGACAAGTACCCCTTCTGGAAATAATTTTTTGCTCATTGGTCACAAACCAAAACGAAAACCAAATGAAAAGCAAAATGATTCTTCTTGAGTTTCAACTTATTAGTTGCCCTCATCAATATAAGCTAGATTTGCGGTCACGCGGAGGTCAAACGAAGTTTCCTATCAGACATCTTTTCCACCTCTCAGATCGGTTCCTCGATCATTTTTTTAACATAAATTCTTTGTATGGCAAGGTCTCAAAACAGCTTCATTAAGCATCAAAAAGCGCAACAAAAAAAGAAGAAGCGCGCAGAAAAACTTCAGAAGAAAATCGATAAAAAAGATCAAGATACCAGTGGTGATCTTGATGACATGATTGCTTACGTGGATGAATTTGGGAACATTGTAGACGAAAAGCCGGAAGAACCAAAGGAGAAGAAAGAAGATAGGAAGTAAGCTTTTGTTCTTTTGAGCTGTCTTTATGAAAATTTTAATCATGAAGTACTTTACTATTCTATGGGTTCTCTTGATAGTGAGCTGCACCAACAGAACATCGAATGATCTCCGAAATACAACAGCACTAGATTCTCTCAAAACTGACCTGGATTCCTTGCTGGTAAGTGGCAACCTTCCCGGATTCGCCATTTCAATTTTTTCTAAAGACTCGATCTACGCTCAGTTGGGATTTGGTCTCATGGATGTCGAAAACGAAAAGCCATACGGTACGGAATCTGTGCAGTGTATGGCATCAGTGAGCAAGACATTTATTGGCGTAGCGCTCATGCTGGCTATTGATAGAGGGCTAATGAACCTCGACGATCCAGTGAATAAGTACATGGCCTTTCCGGTGAAGAATGCCGGGTTTCCGGATACGCCACTCACTCTCAGAATGCTCGCAAATCATGCTTCGTCCATTTCCGATGAAAGTGTTTACGATAAGGCGTATGTCTTTGATGAAGGTGTATCGGAGACTCTTTTTCCAGAGGCGTGGCATGATTATGTTAAGACCTACAAAGCCAATGTGAAGTTGGATCTAGACGCCTTCTTTATTGAGGTTTTTGAAGACATTCAGTATTTGGAAAGTGAACCGGGTACCTACTATGAGTACAGCAATCTGGGGTCGAGTTTGCTCGCACTAGCCATTCAAAACGCTACGAATACTCCTTACGACCAATTTGTGCAGAAGGAAATTTGGGAACATTTGGGCATGT
>CAYORY010000084.1:6251-8247 GCA_964406435.1 uncultured Roseivirgaceae bacterium
CGAATACTCTTCACAAATAAATCCTTGGAGACGGAGGAATTGAATGAACAATACTATGCTATTTTCAATTCGCTTTTTGAGTATTCATTCTAGTAATCTGCTGTGTCCGCTGTGCGCGGAGAAGGGTCGGTAAAAGGGCTAGTTTGATTCAATCCAATCAAAGGCCTGCTCAAACAGATCACTTGTTTCGTATGTTTCTATCTCCGGTTGAATTTTTTTACCATCACCCTTTTTGTTTCGATCAGCCATGACACAATTGGTCACGCAAATCTGGGTGCCATCAGGCATGACAAAGCCATGAAGTCCGGTACTTACCCCCGCTGTGGCTGTTCCGATAAGTGCTGTCTTTAAATTTCCTCTAAAGGATAGAGTAAGTAACTCACCAGCACTGCCTGTTTCTTCACTTATTAGAACAGCGACTGGTAATTGTTTCTCAAAAAACCAGACACTATCCGAAAGTAGCAAGTAGTTGGAATCATCCTTATAGAAATAATATTCATTCAAAACTGAGTCTTCACTCATTTCATAGGACTTAATGCCTGGTCCCAGAATGGGTCCCAATCCCGCAATCATCGGGTAAATCCATCCTCCTGAATTGTGCCTCAGGTCAATTATCCAGCCTTTGGGTTGCTGATAGTATAGCCACCGAATTCCGCGCTGTAAGCTGTCCGTATAATGCTTCGCAGAAACAGAATCAACACCGATGAATCCTTTCAGTGATACAAGCGCATATTTTTGTTGCAACATATTGAACTGATAAGGGTACGGATTCATGAGAACTTCAGGATTGGCTCCTGTTTCCATTTGATGAAGTTTCTCAGATGTCAATATGTAATTGTGCCTGTCTATTGATTTGATGGCATTGGCAAGTTCTTTTACAATGGCTTCTAGTGATGCAGTGTCTGAGATGCGCCGCAATACCTGCACTTCCAAAGAATCCATATTGAATGCTGACCTATGTCTTGAATAAACGCGAATGCTGTCAAATGCTTGACGGACGTACATTTCTCCGTATGTCAGTTCTTTTTTAGGCGTGCATCCTGAGATTGCCCAAGTCAAAACAATAATGAATAAAGTGAACCAATGGAGCCTACTTTTCATGTTGATAATCAACGCGTCATGCTGAAGCAATTTTTGTTTCATCTAAACATTATTTCAAACAAGCGGGATTTGCGTCAGGTTACCTTGGCGTTCCTGATCAATCTTGAAAAGATGGATGGGAAGAATCGTTTCATGTAGATGGCGAGTTTTTCTTTGAACCCAGCCACATACACCTCTTCCTTCTTTCTTTCTATGGCTTTTACGATCAGATAAGCGCACCTTTCTGCTGACATTCCTCCACCAGTTGTTTCATCCATTTTTTGTTGGGGCTTTCCATCTCCGGTGAGAGCTTGCATCGAAATTGATGTCCGAATAAAGCCAGGGCAAACGATGGTCACAGCAATATTGTCGGCATGATGCTCAATCCTGAGTGTATCAAAGAAACCGTGCAGAGCATGCTTGGATGCAGAGTAGCCCGATCGAAACTTAGTCGTAATGATCCCCACGGCCGAAGTAATGATCACAACGTGACCAATCTGCCGGTGCACCATAGAGGGGAGAACTGCTTTTGTAACCGCCACACTTCCAAAATAATTGACCTCCATCACTCGTCGATCTACCTCCATGTCTGTTTCAATAATCAGTGATCGCTGACTAATGCCTCCGTTATTGATCAATAAATCGATATGGCCGTGAACGGCTATTGCTTCTTCAGCTTTTGGTACAATACTCTCTGAATCCGTAAGGTCAATCGGAACAATGTATATGTTTTCTGGGTAGGCGCACATTGATTTCACTCGTTCGAGCTCTTCAACTCGCCGCGATGAGATAATGAGTTTCGCCTTTTTTCTGTTGAGTTCTAATGTAAGTGCTTCACCAATTCCTGATGAAGCACCCGTGATCCAGACGACCTTATCCGTCAAGTTCTGCATTCTTTTTTTGTCGGTTATTTTCT
>CAYORY010000085.1:0-8226 GCA_964406435.1 uncultured Roseivirgaceae bacterium
CATTATTGAATAATTTCTGATTCTTCTCATCCAGCTTGGCAATGACGCGAGGAATCAGAATACTCAACACATCCTCCTTGATTTTCTGAAGCATGGCCTTCTCTTCATCGAAATCATCGTGCTGAGTAGAGACCACTATTGCTTCGATTCGCTGAGGTACATTGTCATCAGAATACTCTATTGTCACCTGGGATTTGGCATCCGGCCGCAGATAAGGCATATCCTTATTTTCTCTCCTCAGATCCGCCAGCTCTTGCAGGATCAAGTGAGAAAGATTCAGTGCCAGTGGCATGTAGTTGTCGGTCTCTCTGCTTGCATAGCCGAACATCATTCCCTGATCTCCCGCTCCCTGATCATCGGCTCTTTCTACGCCTTGGTTGATATCAGGAGATTGTTCGTGAATGGCCGAAATGACCCCACACGAATTGCCATCAAACATGTACTCACCTTTGGTGTACCCGATTCTATTGATCACGTCTCTTGCCACCTGCTGCACGTCCACGTAAGCATCCGTTTTTACTTCCCCACTCAAAACAGTCAGCCCTGTGGTCACCAAGGTTTCGCAGGCTACCTTAGAAGTAGGATCATAAGCCAAAAAATGATCGAGCAGTGCATCGGATATCTGATCGGCGACTTTATCAGGGTGTCCTTCGGAAACGGACTCAGAAGTAAAAAAATATGGCATCTATGATTGAATTTTTAAGAGCTCAAAGTTATGTTTTTCGACCTAATGGAGAATTGATTTAATCAGGAAAACACCCAAGCGTGAAAATCGATGGAATTTTATGAATATCGGGTAGTGCATTCTTCCATCTCTCCACGGTTTTTGTTTGAATCAATTCCTTCTCGGCTGTGACCCCAGCAGCTATTGAAAGTAATGTGTGATGCTTCAGTGTACTCATCATTGATGCTAGCAATTGATTGTTTCTGAAAGGTGTCTCCATAAATATCTGAGAGTAACCTGTTTTTTCCACGGCTTGTTCCAACTCCCTCAATTTCTTCTCACGCTCCACTTTGTCAATAGGCAAATAGCCATGAAAGGTAAACCGCTGGCCATTGAAACCGGAGGCTATCAGGGCCATTTGGATTGAGGACGCTCCTGTTAACGGAACTACCTTCTCGCCCTTCCGCTGCATCCATGCCACGGCAAGATTTCCCGGGTCGGCAAGGCAGGGCAGGCCTGCTTCCGAGATCAGGCCTATGTTCTCACCTCTTGAGATAGGCGCCATAATCCTGTCCATTTCCTCTTGGGAAGATCGCTTATCCAGAATGTCAAATTGCAATACTGAGATGTCAATATCCAGCTTTAAGTCACTAATGTAGCGCCTTGCCGATCGTACATTTTCCACGATAAAATGGGTGGTGTTTTTCAAAACTTCCTTGACAACAGGTGCGATGAAATCCATGTCATTGGATTCGTCCAGATAGGTGGGTATCAAGAAAAGTTTGCCGCTCATTGGGCTAGGAATTCGGTGACCATTCTTGCCAAGGTTTTTGGCTGCTCAGCGTGAACCCAATGACCCGCTCCGACTGCTTTCTTGATGACTGCATTGGGGAAATGTCGCCTGATAGTCGGCTCGTCTTCGGACAGAATATAATCCGACTTGCCGCCGGCGATAAACAGCACATGACCATTGAACCAGTCACTTTCATCAAGGGCCTCACCTATATTCTCTGCATTCTTTTCGATCACATCGAGATTCAATTTCCAGATAAATTTCTCCCCTTCCCTTGTTAGGTTTTTCAAAAGAAACTGCCTTACCCCAAAGTCAGAAATGCGGTAGGCCATTTGCTCATCCGCTTCCTGTCTTGTTTTAATATCGTCTAACTTGAGGGAACGAAACGCCCTGAAAATCTTCTCGTGATGTGGAGGGTAATACTTGGGGGCAATGTCCACCACAATCAGTTTTTTTACTCGCTCAGGATAGCGTGCCGCAAAGGTCATCGCTGTTTTTCCGCCCATCGAGTGACCCAATAAATGCGCTTGGTCAATCCCTTCATTCATCATCAGTTCCAGGATGTCATCGGTCATCACATTGTAATCAAACTCTTCACTATGTGGTGAATTTCCATGGTTTCTCTGATCCACAAGAAACACTTTGTACCTGGTCGAGAACTCCTTCCCCAAGGTCTGCCAATTATCTGACGAACCAAAAACTCCATGCAAAATGATCAGCGGTTCTCCTTGACCGAAGGAGCGAAAATGTAACTTCATAAGTGCCCTAAGCTAGTTTCCTCAAGTATAATCCAATCGTATTCTCTAACCCAAAATAAAGCGCATCGCTGATGAGCGCGTGACCAATAGATACCTCTAAAAGACCAGGAAGGTTTTCATGGAAATACCTCAGATTCTGTAAATCCAAATCGTGTCCTGCATTCAATCCAAGTCCCAATTCATTGGCTGATTTGGCTGCCGAAATATAATTTGAAATCGCTCGCGCTCTATCTTCATGATAGCAACTGGCGTAGCTTTCGGTGTACAGCTCTATCCTGTCCGTGCCTGTTTCTTTGGCTCCTTCCACCATCTCTACATTCGGGTCTACGAAGATTGATGTTCGTACACCCCAGCCTTGAATTGTTCTTATGATTTCAGAAAGCTGCTCCTTATTCGCGATGGTATTCCAGCCTGCATTTGAAGTCAATACATTGGGCGGATCTGGAACCAAAGTAGCCTGGGCTGGACGGATGTCCTCAATGATTTTCAGGAAACGATCATCCGGATATCCCTCGATATTGAATTCAGTGGTAACGACCTCCTTGAGGTCATAGACGTCTTGCCGTGTAATATGCCTTTCGTCAGGTCGCGGATGCACAGTGATTCCCTGCGCACCAAACCTTTCACAATCCCTGGCCACCTGGATGACCGAGGGGCGACTTCCTCCTCTTGAGTTTCGGAGCGTCGCAATTTTGTTGATGTTTACGCTTAATTTTGTCATTCCTTGAGTGGACAAATTTCGTCATTTTAAAACCAAAAGCATGAGCCTGAAAACCAAAATAGAATCGGAGATAAAGCAAGCGATGTTAAATAAGGACAAAGGCAGATTGACGGCCCTTCGAGCTATCAAATCTCAGATTCTGCTTGCCGAGACCGAAAAAGGTGCTTCAGGGGGTCTGACAGAAGATGTGGAGCTGAAATTGTTGCAAAAGGCTGCCAAACAACGAAAAGATTCTCTGGAAATATATCAGCAGCAAAATCGACAGGACCTTGCGGACGTGGAGCAGGCTGAATTGATTGTCATTGAAGAATTTTTGCCGAAGCAACTCAGCGAAGAAGAAGTGGAAGCTGAGGTCAGGAAAATCATAGATCAAGTAGGAGCCGCAGGCCCTCAGGACATAGGCAAGGTAATGGGTGCGGCGACAAAAGCACTTTCCGGCAAAGCAGACGGCAAGACCATTTCAACGTTGGCAAAAAAACTTCTAGGCTAGTTGGCTCTTTTTGACATACTCGTCATTGTGATTGTTGTCCTTGCCGGGATCAGGGGTTTTCAGCGTGGGCTCGTCATTGAGCTTTTCACTCTGATAGCATTTTTTCTTGGCTTGTTTGTAGCGCTCAAGTTATCCTTTCCTGTAGCAGCTCGCTTCTTCGGGGATCAAGATGCGTTTTGGGCAATAGCAGTGGTCACTTTTTTTATCCTCTTTTTTCTGGTTGTTTGGCTCGCCAAGGTCATTGCCAAGTCCATCAAAAAAGTAATTGACTTCACGCCTGCCGGCATCATTGACAACCTGCTTGGGGTAGTGCTTTCCATTGTCAAGTGGATATTTATTTTTAGTGTCATCATCTGGGTGTCACACTCCGTGGACATGGAGCTACCAAGGAAGTGGACCAAAGATTCCGATCTCTACGAAACGGTCGCCATGCTTGCCCCAGCCATCACCGAATCCATCGGTGCACTCATTCCTTGGATATATGATATCTATGAGAATATGGAAGACGTTCGGGTAAAAATCTGAGCAGTCGCGTATTTCATCAATTAGTGTATTTTTGATTTATGCGAGTTCAAGAGGAAGGTGATTTTCAATTTATCGACGAAGGGGTAGGAGAGCCATTGGTGCTTCTTCACGGGCTTTTCGGTGCGCTGAGTAACTGGGAAACTGTGGTGGGAGTATTCTCCAAGAATTATCGTGTCATTATCCCGATGCTCCCCATTTACACCATGCCCGTGAAACAAGCGGGGTTGGAAAAGCTCAACGAGTTTCTGGAAAGTTTCGTCGCATTCAAAGGGCTTGAAGAAATGAATCTGGTGGGTAATTCTCTGGGAGGACATGTGGGGCTTATCTACACCCTTCGAAACAGGGAAAAAGTAAAAAGACTGGTTCTTACAGGAAGTTCGGGATTGTTTGAAGACGGTATGGGCGGATCATATCCCAAGCGAGGAAGCTACGATTACGTGTCGGAGCGTGTGGCCTACACTTTTTATGACCCAAAGACTGCCACCAAAGAACTTATAGATGAGGTTTTTGAAACAACAAAGAGTATCCCGAAATGTCTGAGAATAGTTGGAATTGCCAAGTCAGCCCAACGAAATAACATGGCGGATGAGATTCCAGATATCACCTGCCCTACCTTGCTGATTTGGGGTTTGAATGATACCATCACTCCCCCCATGGTAGCACATGAATTCAATCAGCTGATCCCGAATTCAACCCTGCGATTCGTGGACAAATGCTCACATGCCCCAATGATGGAGCAACCGGAGCGCTTCAACGAATTACTATTAGATTTCCTGAAAAAACCAGTGGCGGCATGATAGCCAAGGATCTCATCAATTATATGATCCCGCCTCTCAAACCAGAGGATACCATCGCCAAAGCGCAAGAGTGGATGGAGGAATTCAAAACGAATGAGCTTCCAATTGCGCAAGAAGGTGTGTTCCTGGGGTTGATAGATGAGGATATGACCTACGACGAATTGGATGCCCACTTCGTAGGGGACATACTGCCAAAGGGTCAGGAATGTGCAGTAAGTTATGATCGGCATTATTACGATGTGCTCTCTACGGCCTACAATCTTGGTTTCCGTCTGGTGGCCGTGCTGGATCAGGAGGATAAATATCTGGGAGTAATTTCTATACAAGATGTGGTAGAAGCTTTTGCTCAGGCTTCTTCGGTTAATTCGCCAGGTGCGATCCTGGTCCTGTCTGTGAAGGAAAAAAACTACTCGCTTTCGAACATTGCCAGAATGATCGAGATGAATGAAGTGAAAATCCTGAGCACACATGTAGCCCCAGCACCAGAGGAACTGAACACGCTGAGACTGACCCTGAAACTTGATTCGGAAGAAGTATCACAGGTCAAGACAGTGCTTGAGAACAATAACGTACATGTTGAAGCCTCCTTTAATACCTCGGCGCTTTCTTATGACGAGAAAGAACGCCTTGACCTCCTGATGAAATACCTCAAGCCTTGATCCCCCATGAAAAAAATAGCCATTCATGGACGTCAAATCCAGGAAAACTCCCGGATTGAAATTGTAAGGCTTCTTGACAGTCTGAGAAACAAAGATTCTGAAGTGGTACTTTCTGAATCATTTGTCAAAGCCAATGCTGACTTCTTTGATTTTCATGGATTTGGTGGGTACTCTGATAAACTAGAGAAAAATGCGGTTGATTGTGTCTTCAGTCTGGGTGGAGATGGTACCCTTCTCGAAACCATCACCCATGTAGGTGACACTAATATTCCCATTCTGGGGATCAATACCGGCAGGCTGGGATTCTTGGCTACTATCGCGAAAGACACTATTTCTGAGGCCATGGACTTACTTTTTGCAGATCAGTTTGAAATAGAGGAAAGGTCACTGATTCAGTTAGAAACGCCTGAAGCTCTATTCGCACCAAATAGTTTTGCGCTGAATGAATTTGCCATTTTGAGGAAAGAGACCTCCTCCATGATCACGGTCACGGTCTATCTGAACGATGAATACCTGAATACGTATTGGGCGGATGGACTGATGGTGAGCACCCCAACCGGCTCTACTGGCTACTCCCTGAGCTGTGGCGGCCCTATATTGATGCCATCAGCCAAGAATTTCGTCATCACTCCAGTGAGCCCTCACAATCTAAATATTCGGCCTATGGTGATCCCTGACAATGGAAAAATCAAGTTCAAGATTGATTCTCGTGAAACCAGTTTACTTATCTCGTTGGACTCTCGATCAGAAACCATCTCGCATAACCTCGACCTCTGCATTTCCAAAGCGGACTTCAGCACAAAGCTGATAAGACTACAAGGCAGTACGTTTATACAGACATTGAGAAATAAACTAGGCTGGGGATTCGACAAAAGAAATTAACATTTAATATTAGGTCGGTACAATCAAATTTCTACTTTTGTGTTATAATACGGTTAATATGCGACTTAGAAGCTTCATTGCAATCACACTCACAGTGCTCTTCATTTTCGTAGCTGAAGATGCTGATGCACAAAGACGTAATAAATACCAGAAGAGAAAAGCCAAAAACAGAGCCATCTCACATTATCGTGGTGGTAGAGTCTCTGCTAGTAGGTTTAGGCCTTACTCTTTCGTGGGTGCTTCCGTCAATGCTCTGAATTATTTTGGTGATCTGGCTCCTGTGAACAAAGCTGCCAGTACGGATATATCCTTTACTCGTCCGGGTTTTGGTCTTTTCTATGGCCACAAATTTCACCACTCCATGTCGTATCGTGTGGCGTTCAATTATGGACGATTGACCGGTGATGATATCACCTCAGATCCTACATCAGCAGGTGATGCACCCAGATACATGAGAAATCTTAGCTTTAGGAATGACATCAAGGAGCTTTCTGCTACGCTGCAAATTGATTTCCTGCCTAACTACGGAGGCCCTCAGAGCAGGATGCTGCTTAATGGCTATGCCTTCTTTGGTGCCGCAATATTTCACCACGAACCGAAGGCGCTCGTCCCTGATTTTGAATACCAGTCAAACGTCAGTGGATCCGCTCCGGTGGCCACCGCCGCTCCGCAAGCTGGTGAATGGGTGAAACTGCGTGAATTAGGAACGGAAGGGCAGAATTTTGGTCAAGGTGTGAAGTACAGCCCTTGGCAATTGGCTATACCACTGGGTCTAGGTGGAGAGGTGTACATCAATCAAAATATTAATATTGGGCTTGAAGTTGGTGTAAGAAAACTCTTCTTTGACCATATCGATGATGTCAGTGGAAACTATGTTGACCTTAATTTATTCACCGACCCTTTAGCAAGAATTCTATCTGATAGAAGCTTGGAGGCAACAGGAGCGATGAGTGGAGATACCCGAGACGTTTCGATTGTCAATCCAAGAATCCAGAATTATGGTGGTCAATCCTACTGGGTATCAGGTGCGTTGGGCTCTGGTCAGAGCGCAGCTGACGGAGTGGCAAGCAAGCGAGGCAATGCTGGTGATAAAGACGTGTACTTTATGACAAGAATTCGCGTTGTATACATTCTTGGCAATTCAGGCAGAGCAAAATTCAGATAATCAATCGTTGAAATTCTTTGGAGCACTATTACTTATCGTCTCCTTATCCTGCAACGCACAGTTTGTAGAATTCGGAGCGGGAGTAGGAGTTACTCAATACTCTGGTGATTTAGTTTCGGGCTACAAATTCTCAACGGCCAAGCCTGCCGGGTCTGCGCACTTCAGATTGAACTTCTCTGAAATAGTAAGCTCACGGTTCGCAGTGACTGTGGGTGGAATCCAGGGCTCAGACGATAAACCCGTGGATGTCCTTGGTGAAAACAGAAGTCATTCTTTCAATAGTACCATTGTTGAAATATCCTCTGTATTTGAATACCATTTTATTGACTATAAAGCCCACAAAAATCCTCAGAAATGGTCACCCTATGCCTTTTTGGGATTCGGTATCATGAGGCTGAACAACCCGTCCACTACTGAAGAGTTCAATAGAAATCAGGCAGTAATACCGATGGGACTTGGTTTCAAGCATAAGGTAGGTAAGCAATTCGTTGTTGAGTTTGAGGCAGGGGCTCGAAAAACGTACTTCGACTATCTTGATGGCATCTCTGATGGGGATACTTCTATTAAAAATTATCAATACGGCAATCCCAATGATGATGATTGGTACTTCTTCACAGGATTCAGGCTATCATTCGTGCTTTACAAAATCCCCTGTCCGTTCCCGTATATACCTAATCGAAACTTGCTCCAACGTTAAAACTCGTTAAGTCAAATTTCGATTCAGAAAAAAGAAACAATTTTGTAGCCTTTTGAGCGAAAGGACAGAATGAAA
>CAYORY010000086.1:0-8150 GCA_964406435.1 uncultured Roseivirgaceae bacterium
GGGCAAAGGAGCCGAGACGGTGAACACTGTGAAAAGAAATACGCTTGGCATAAGGCCCTACACTTCAGTTTTGGAAACGGGATTTTTCAGAGGAGTTGCTGCCACTGTTCCAATGGGTGATTTTAAGATCACAGGGTTCTATTCGTCCCTCAATCAGGATGGTAATGTACAGATTGATAGTTTGGATGCTTTCGAAGCATTTGCCAGCTCTATTCAGAATACAGGTCTGCATCGTACCGTATCGGAGTTGTCTAATAAGGATCAAATATTGGAGCAGTCAATGGGAGGTGTGATTGAATTCGAACCAAACCGGAAATTGAAGTTAGGTGTTTCGGGAATTTCCACTAGTTATAATACTGCACTGAAGCGAACAGAAGCACCATACACTCTGTACGAATTTAGAGGAACAGAGAATACGGTGATTGGAGGATTTGGGTCGTACCAATTTCAAAATTTGAATTTCTTCGGTGAGATTGCCCGCTCTAGTTCGGGAGGAATTGGAGCCGTCGGTGGAGTAATTAGTTCTTTGTCCAGGACTATTGACATGGCCATTTCGGTGCGGGATTATGACAGAAATTTTCATACTTTCTATGGCAATGCCTTCGGCGAAGGTTCGCGCGCAATAAATGAGCGAGGCATTTATTGGGGAATCAAGTTCAAGCCATCGAGGAGGTACACTGTGGCAGCTTACTACGACAAGTTCGAATTCCCTTGGTTGAGATTCGGCACGGATGCACCATCTCAGGGCGCTGAGTGGTTGGCGAGGTTTACCTATCAACCCGATAGAAATGTGACCACCTACGTGCAGATCAGGGAGGAAAAAAAGGAGATATCTAGAACTGTAGGCAATTTGTCGGAACTAGAGTTGAGGACCAAAAGGAACTACATTTTCAATATCGATTACAGGCTCAATAATTCGTTTTCGATGAAAACCCGGGTGCAAACAAGTACACAGAATTTGGCAGGAGAATTCACCAAAGGATATGCGATCGTTCAGGATTTGAACTATGAGATTGGCAGATTCAAATTAAGCGGACGAACCGCGCTATTCGAAACGGATGATTTTGATAATCGGCAATACGTGTATGAGCGAGACGTGTTGTATGCGTTCTCGATCCCTGCCTACAATGGAGTAGGTATTCGAAATTACATTTTACTTCAGTTCAATGTCACGCGGCAAATTGATTTTTATGTCAGGTATGCACAGTTTTCCTTCAGAGATCGTGATGAAGTCGGATCTGGACTGGATACGACAATTGGCCCCACCCGATCAGAGGTGAAGTGGATGATGCGAATTATGCTTTGAATCGAAACCTTATCTGCCGCAATCAGTATTGAGTGTATACATTATATGTACTTGTATTAAAAGTATTAATCATGAAAAAAATAATTCACAAAGCTGACAGCAGGGGGCACGCTGATTTCGGGTGGCTTCATAGTAGGCATACCTTTAGTTTCGGTAGATATTATAATCCTGATCGTGTTCAATTTGGCGCTCTCAGAGTGTTGAATGACGACATTGTGGAGCCGGGTATGGGTTTCGGAACGCACCCTCATGACAACATGGAGATTGTGTCGATTCCGCTTTCAGGTACTCTGGCTCATAAGGATAGCACCGGTACAGAGCAATCGATCGAGACAGGGGAGGTTCAGATAATGAGTGCTGGCACAGGGCTGACTCATTCAGAATACAATTATTCACAAACTGATCAGGTGAATTTCCTTCAGATATGGATTTTGCCAAAGGAAAGAAACATTGCCCCTAGGTATGATCAAAGGCATTTCGATTTTAAGCAAAACGAGTTAACAACCGTGGTAAGTCCTGACGGTAAATCTGCACTTTGGATTAATCAGGATGCTTGGTTTAGTATTGGTCAAATCGAGAAAGGACAGCAGTTGAATTACGAATTGCACTTAGACACGAGCGGTGTATATGCCTTTGTTATCGAAGGTGAGTTAGATGTTGATGGAGATAGGCTGGGTAAGAGAGATGCTATGGGTTTGTCTGATCTAAGGGATGTTCAGCTCGAAGCATTGACCGATTCGAGGGTTCTTTTCATTGAGGTGCCGATGGGTTAAAAAAGGGATCTCAAGTAACTGAGATCCCTTTAATTGAAAATTATTTGAAATTAATTACCTACTTCATCAAGAGGCAATGGAAAAGCATTGAATATTATCTGATCAACTGGCTCACCATCCACTTGAATATCATCAAGAGTGACAAAAGTATCGTTAAGATTACCTGTTCTTCTTAAATCCACCATTCTATGAGCTTCACCCCATAGTGAATATCTCCTTTCAGTGAGGATATCGTCAATTGTTACAGTGCCTACAAGATCGGCCAATCCTGCGGCTGAACGAACTGCATTAATACCTGCAAGAGCTTCAGTATTATCCACACCAATATTCGCTTCAGCATAGATGAGTATCAGTTCTTCATTTCTAATGATATCAATTGGAGACTCAGCTGTTTCAAACAATCTGGTTTCATGTGTAGCGTTTATTCCAGATTTGGCACTTGGAGTGTCCCTGATAGCAGCTTTTGAGGTGACCCTTGTGTCACCAGCCTGAGCTTCGTCAATCCAAGAATCTGAAACCACAATTTGATTACCATTTTGTTGAGGGGTTTTATAAAGGTCGTTAAGAATATCACCACCACTTCGGCTGAATATCATTTTTGGACCCGTTGATAAATCACCAGCAATATCAAAGAATGAATTGCCTAGATGTGTTAGGGCTGCAGGACCATCTCCGGCATAAATAGCAGCCCGAGCTGCTAATGCTCTATTAAATTCAGAAAATGTACTTGGTGTATCAAATCCGTCAAACCCTGAAGTGAATACAACTGCGAATTCAGCTGATGCGAGTTCAGTATTAGCTTCATCAAGTAAATCTCTCGCAAACTGCAGTACTTGATCCTCGTCTGTTACAAGAGGGCCAATATTCTGAGGATCAGATACATCTAATCGAATACCACTATCAAAATAAGCACTCCATAAGATAAGATACTGATGTGCCATAATTGTTTTAGCAAAAGCACTATATCCATTTTTTTCTGCAGTACTAACGCTTTCTTGAGCATTGTCAAGGGCATCAAGTATTAGATTGCAGTTTTTAATTGTTCTGTACCTATTGGCCCAGTTTGCAGTTGAGTAAAATGAATCATTGTCCAAAGAACCTTCTGTTCCGATCAAATCGGTGGTATTTCGCGGATCAGCATCAAACAGATACAATTCACGGGCGATCGTGCCAGAGGCAGTGACATAAATAGAATGACTGTTTCTCATTCTTGCCAAAATACCGGTGGCTAGATTATTCAAGTCCGTTTCTGACGCGTTGGCTATAATGCCATCTACTGCAGGTGCATTTGGGTTGACCTGCTCATCTATTGTGCAGCTAAAAGTAATAGTACTTATAGCCAATACATATAATATTTTCTTCATCATATTCTAGTTTAGAAGTTCACATTAAGGTGAAAAAATACTTGCTTAGTGCTTGGGTATGGTCCTACATCCAGACCCGTTCCAAGCGCATTGGTTCCATTTGTTGAAACTTCAGGATCATATCCAGGATAATCAGTTTTGGTCCATAAGTTTCTCCCTGACATCCCAATTTTAATGGATTGAATGTTGCCATTAAATGCTCCAAGTAACTGTTTAGGTAAGTTGTAATAAAGAGAAACCTCTCTTAGTCTCACATAATCAGCAGGTTGTACATAAGTGTCCTGATACTGTGCACCTCGTGCGTCGATTGAAGGAGATGTTCCGCCATCATCAAATAATAAATCTGAAAGGTTTAAATTTTCACCACCTTTTTTCCAGTGTACTAAGAATGCAAAATCAAAATTCTTGAGAAGGTTGAATGTGTTATAGAAAGACATCTGAAAATCAGGCGCTGTGTTTCCAACTTCTTCTGGCCCGTTATCACCATTTTGATAAATACCAGTAGCCGATCCACCTTCTTCCATGTAGAAAGTACCAAGTCCTAGGCCAAACCCATTTCCAGGAATAGTAAAAGGAGGCACTCCAACTCTTGTATAAGTGGCTTCATTTTTCCAGAAGTTAATGGTTGAATTCCAAATGATTGTTGAATTGCTGACTGGACGTGCATTTAATGCAATTTCGATTCCCTTATTTTCCAAATCCGCATCATTGATTACAGTTGTTGAATATCCACTTGAAGGAGGTAAACTTCTATCAAACAATAGGTTGTTTACGTCTCTATTATATGCCGTGAATTCTAAACCAACCAAGCCATCTAAGAATCCAATATCTACTCCAAATTCTAGTTCTTTCGAGGTTTCTGGCTCTAGGTTAGGTGTACCCAATTGTGTGTCAATTATGCTTCCACCTTGACCACCAATATTTGTTGGATCAAACGTGGTGAAAAGAGCCCCATATGTGGCACTTGATCCAGTTTCACCATAAGCAACCCTAAGTTTGAACTGGCTAACTTCCTCAATTGGCCAAAAATCGAAGTTGTGAATATTGGCTGCTAATGAGGCCTTTAGGAAAGGGTAATACTTTTCTTGATCTCCGTTCAGACTGGACTTATCCATTCTAATTCCTACTGTACCAATCAACTGATCGTTGTAATTAGCTTGTTCTTGGAGAATAAATCCAAATTCTTCCTCGTTTTCTAAGTTCTGAATAATATCAGTCGTGCCACTTTGCCCAAGATTTGTTTGCCCAGGGATCAGCTGAGTAGCTTCATTATACAAAAATTCACGTTTGAAATTTAAGTAAGAAACGCCTGCACTTGTACTGAAAGAAATATCTCCAACATACAAGTCGTGAACTAGGAATGCCGAATAATTGAGATTGGTAAAAATATTTTTTCCGACTCCCACATAACCATTTTGAACTCCGACTTGAGCCTGATGGTATTCTGGTACATACACGAAAGTTTCATTCGTGAAGTAATCCAAGCCGCCATTCCATTTGAATTTTAAAACCTGATTGGCATTTTTAACTATGTCTGCTTCGAATAGAAGTGACTGGAGAGTACGATTAACCTTGTCTCGGTTCTGGGCTTTATCTCTAGCTAAAAGCATATTTCCGAATGATGTCGGATTATTTGGATAGACGCCATTTTCGTCAGGATTAAGATCATACCAAGGTCGAGTATAGGCCAAGTTGTAAATAACCGCAAGCCCTCCTTCATTTTCATTACCCGTGAATCCTCTATCCGTTTCTGATCGGATGAAAGAACTACTTGATCCAATTCGTACACGATCACTTATCTTATGATTAATGTTGGCTCTAATATTATATCGCTTAAAGCCAGTATTCTTCATTATCCCCTCTTCGTCTCTTATTGATCCTCCAATGTAGAATGTGGTTCTTTCATTACCGCCTCGAGCAGATAAATTTGTGGTTGTGATCATACCAGTTTCCCCAAAGAGCATCTCCTCATAATCATAAAGTTGGTCTGCCGCCTCAAAGGCAGCAACTTCCGCTGCACCAAAGGTGGCCTCAACGTTTTCTGCATTCCAATTTCTCATACCCAAGAGTCTTTGAGCAGTGCTAAAACCTACATCTTGCGAAAAACTGAATTGAGTTTTTCCTTGAACTCCTCTTTTTGTTGTAATTAGAATGACACCAGCATTAGCTCTAGTACCATAAATTGCTGCTGCCGAGGCACCTTTTAAAACTTCGATATTCTCAATGTCATTTGGATCCAAATCAGCCAATCTATTTGCTGCCTGCTCTTCATTTCCTCTATTTGCACCCGATGCGAATCTCAATCCAGAAGGTATTTCCGCATTACTCATATAAATCCCATCAATGATCACTAAAGGTTGGTTATTACCTTTAACAGATGAAATTCCTCTAAGCCTCATTGCTACCCCACCTCCTGGGGCACCAGAAATTGATGTTAAATTAACACCGGTCATTTTACCGTAGAGTGCTCCATCCAAGGTGGCTTGATTTGTCATCCCTGTTAATTGCTCCCCAGAAACAGTGCTTACCGAGTTGGCGAGATTACTTCTCTTGATACTGGAAGCTAAACCTGTAACTACGACTTCATCCAAATTGGTAACATCAACAGTCATTGATACATTACCAGCATTGGCTGCCTCAATTTCAATTGTTGCATAGCCTATTGAAGAGACCACCAGAACAGCGCCATCGGCTACAGTCAATGAATACGCACCTGAAATATCAGTAATACTTCCATTTGACGTGCCTTTCTCCAGGACTGTTGCGCCAATAATCGGTTCACCATTGGAGCTATCAGTAATGATGCCGCTTACTTGAGTCTGCCCGAAAAGCAAACTCAATGGTACGAGTAGCGTCCCGGCCATTAAGCTCAATTTTGAGTACATTTTTCTCATGTTGTAGAGTTTTAGTTAAACATTATTTAAATGTGAACAGAAAGATAATTTTTTATTACTCCGAATCAAATAATCACACATGATTTATGCAAACGGTTTAAATGTCCTAAGATCTCAACTTTATAAGGAACATCAAAGTGATTGCTTATGGATGAAATTCAAACAATTTCTTCTGTGATTCTTTTAATTGGCGGTCATTTATTTTAAATTATCTCAAGACCAAACAACAATACCCATGAGATACCTTATTTTTTCTCTTATTTTGGTAGTATTTGATTGTGCACTAGCGCAAGACTCGTTCTCCCTTGAAGGTACCTGGGAGCTCAAGTCGTTTATCAACCATGAGGCAGGTGATACAGAATGGACCAATAATCCATCCGACATTCTTTATCAAAAGCATATCTCAGGAGATCATTTCACCTGGATAAAATTTGACTTGAAAAAAAAGGAACTCTTGGGTATGGGAGGAGGATCTTATTCTTTCGACTCTCAAGGCAGATACGTTGAAAACCTTGATTTCTTTTATCCGCCAGGATCTAACGAATTAGGTCAGACCATTCCTTTCAGTGCTATTATGAAGGGTAAAGACTGGTACCACACGGGGTATGCCAAGGTTTTTGATATCGGTGTTGCGGGCGAAAACATAGCGGTGGATTCATCTAAAATTCAGGAAACATGGAGGCCTGTAAAAAAGCCAAAATCACAATCTGAGTTAGTCGGAGCGTGGGAACTGGTGAAATACATGGATAATCCCGAATCGGGATATATGGTGTATCCTGATATGGTTGGCTATATCAAAATCCTAACACCCACCCATTTTGTATGGGTCAAATTTGATAAGGAGGGCGATCAAATATATGCTGCCGGGTCGGGCACTTATTCCACCACAGACGCTGGCTATTCTGAGAAAATCTTAATGCAATACCCCGATACTCAACTAATTGGAGAGGTCATACCATTTGATAAAGAACTTCTCGGCAATCAATGGAAACATTTCGGATCTATACAAGCGCCGAATGGAGAGAAGGACTTGATAGATGAATTCTGGCGTCCACTGATTGCCTCACAAAAGTGAGTTGTGGCGACTAATTCATACCTAGCACACTTTTGTTCATGTGCATGGTCACTAGGTAATGCGGCATATCTACCGCTTCTGCAATCTTTAGATCTCCTGCGAGCGAACATAACATGTATGCTTCACCACGAGTAATTCCATGATTAGTTGTTAGGTAGTCAATCATATACTGAGTGGCTTTTTTCGCTGCTTCATCGATTGATTTTCCATACGCTGTAACGGCATAGATATCTTCTCTTTCGTACTGTGGTTCCTTGATTGATTTGTCTTTTATTAATTCAATTTCGACAAGAAATTTCATGGGCGCTTCGATGGCTGTACCGCATACCTCTCCGAGCCCTTGTGCGGCATGGGCATCACCAATTGAAAACAAGGCTCCTTCCACAAAAACCGGGAGGTAGACAGTGGTTCCTTCAATTATATGTGGGTCATCCATATTTCCTCCATTGGCTCTAGGCGGTATCGTGCTCAGAAGCGAATCCGTAGGGGGTGCCACTCCCAATACTCCAGGGAAAGGCTTCAATGGAATCGTAATTTTATCATTGAATTTCACTTGATTCCTACCCGATAATTCCCAAGTTCTGAGATAGGGTTCAGTAAATTCATCTGCCAAAAAGCCAAACCCCGGCAAAATGGCCGTCCATCCCCAATCTCCAAGTTCTATCTTGTGTAAGGTGACGGCTAGTACATCACCTGGCATTGCATTGTTGATAAAAATGGGCCCGGTCAATGGATGAA
>CAYORY010000087.1:0-8127 GCA_964406435.1 uncultured Roseivirgaceae bacterium
GACATTGATGTTACTTTGAAAAAATATGGAAGGACGAAAGAATCTTCATTCAATTTTATTTTCTCTTTTGATCATGCTACTGGCTGGGCCGGCATTTGGTCTGAATCTCACCAGAGTAGATATGAGCCACCAATACGATCCTGATGCGCCCGTGAAGCTACAGTATCGGGTGACACAAGATGGCAGGACCGTCACGGTATATTTGCTGATCACTACCGATAGCTCCACCGTATGGACCAAGGAATACTTTATCCAGCGAGGATATGCCTCTGAAGATCACAGGGTGTTTTTCCCACAAATCAATGAAGTGGAAAGTACGGATTCCATGTGGAGAGGGAGTATCAGTTTTCAGCCAACGACCAACGAAGAACTGCTGGTGATCAACTTCGCCTCAGATTTCAACTTCTATTTCGATGTGCCTTTAACCAATGGCCGGAGTGCCTTCCCCTCGTTTTTCCCTATGGGAAAAGAGCAACCGCTGCTGACCTCCTACCTCACCACGGCGGATCTCTCCTGGAGTACTGAAGCCACCATGGAAGTGACCAGCTATTCGGACAGATTCGGACCTGCCGATGCACCCATGGAGGAGATGAAACAGCTGGCTCCAAGACTCTTTGTGGACTCTACCTACCTTGTAGATGAGACCTTTGAATTGGTCGATTACAAATTCTACTACTTCAGAAACGACACCCTGGTGGATCAGGGACTTGCCCTGATGAAATCACCTCCCTATTATCCGGCCTATCGCCTTATCGGTGAATTAATTCCGCCAATGAAGTACCTCACTACCGAGGCAGAGTACAGAACCTTAACCACCTCTACCCGACCAAAACGTACCTTCGACGAATTCTGGATAAACACGTACGGAACCAAATTCAGGGCACGGAATGCCATCCGCAAGTATTACAAGAGTGTGGAGTATGCCAACCACTACTTCACTACCTACAAACAAGGCTGGAAGACCGACCGAGGGATCATTTTCATTATGTACGGCACGCCTTATGAAATGTATCGGAACGATACTGGTGAAACGTGGTTGTACGACAACATTGAATTTGAATTCATCAAAGTATCCACGCTATTTGGAGACACATTCGTGCTCAGAAAAGATAGGAATTACGAGAAAGAGTGGTATAAGCAAGTGGGCCGATTAAGAAAAGGCGAATAATGACAAAACAACCCGAACATCTGATCTACGGCATCAGAGCAGTCCTTGAAACCATCGCCTCTGGCAAACATCTGGAGAAAGTCTATGTCCAAAAAGGCCTAAAGGGTGATCTAATAACGGAGCTGCGTGAGGCGCTCAGTAAACACGAGGTACCCAGCTCTGTGGTGCCAGCTGAGAAACTGAACCGACTTACCAGAAAGAATCATCAGGGAGTGGCCGCATTCGTTTCCCCTATTCAATATTCCCCTTTGGCCGAAATCATTGCCCAAGAATTTGAAAAAGGAAATCAGCCTTTGCTGGTACTTCTGGACGGCATCACTGATGTTAGGAATTTCGGCTCCATTGCCCGTACAGCCGAATGCATGGGCGCGAGTGCCATCATCATTCCTTCAAAAGGTGCCGCTCAGGTGACAGCCGATGCAGTGAAAACTTCGGCCGGTGCGCTCAACTTCATCCCAGTGTGCAGAGAGCCCAACATCGGCCTTTCCGTAAGCTACATGAAACAGTCAGGCATCAAAGTGGTGGCCTGCACCGAGAAGACTGAGAATACCATAGGGCAACTAGACCTCACGGGCCCATTGTGTATCGTCATGGGAGCTGAAGATGTTGGGATTTCTCCCGAGGTGCTTGCGGCAGCTGACGAAAGAGGCGAAATTCCAATTGCCGGTAAAATCGATTCGCTGAACGTGGGATCAGCTTGCGCTATGGCCCTGTATGAAGTGAGCCGTCAGAGGACGTTATAAAATTCTATCACCGTGAACTTTCTTGGCTTCACGCATCAGATCTTTCAGTCGATCTGAGTCCGTTTTGGGACAAATCAATAGGACGTCTCCGGCATCCACTACCAGGAAATTTTCCAGGCCATCGATCACGGCCACTTTATCTTTCGGGATACTGACCAGATTGTCAGAAGCCTGTTGCATCAGCACCTCGCCAGTGAGCACATTTCCAAGTGCGTCCTTATCGTTCAGGTCGTAGACCGTGCCCCAGCTACCCAGGTCAGACCAGCCGAAATCCCCCAGCACCACATGCACATTGTCAGCCTTCTCCATGATGGCATAATCAATAGAAATATTACGGCATTGGGCATAAGCCGACTGAACAAATTTCTTCTCCTTCCACGTGTAGAAATATTTATTTCCCTCCTCAAAAATCTCCGCCGTACTTGGGTCGTACTTCTCAAAAGCCTCAATGATGGCTTTTACCGACCAAACAAAAATCCCGGCATTCCATAGGAAATCCCCGCTCTCCAAAAATTTCTTTGCCAAGTCAAGTTCCGGCTTCTCGGTGAATGTCTTCACCTTCTTCACCGTCCCATTTCCTTCTAGGTATTGAATGTATCCATAGCCTGTTTCCGGACGGTTTGGCTTAATGCCGATGGTGACCAACTTGCCCTCCTCTGCAGCTTTTACTGCCAGTTCTAAGGACTTCAAGAATTTCTCTTCTTTGAAAATGGCATGATCTGCCGGACTCACCACCATAATAGCATCTGGGTATTTTTTGGCCAATTTGTAGGCCGCAAAGGCGATGCACGGAGCGGTGTTCTTCTTGCTAGGCTCAAGAAAAAACTGATGTTTGGAATACTTCGGAAACTGCGACTTCAATAAAGTCTCGTATTGAAAATTAGATGCGATGATCACCTGACCAGGGGCCGTAAATCCATCAAATCGGTCAGTCGTCATTTGAAGTAATGATCGTCCTGTCCCTAATACGTCGAGAAACTGCTTCGGCTTATTCTGCCTGCTCAGCGGCCACAAACGAGTACCTGTGCCACCGGCCATCACCACTACGTGTAGGTTCTTATTCATCAAAGGGGATTTTTGAGTTTCCGATTCGCACAAATATATAGAAAGGAAATACCGCCTGTTTTTAGATTTATTAAGAAATACATGACTCCTTATAGCCAAATATTGATTATTTTTCTCTTAGCAATCAACTAATCTATAGCGCGAAGAAGATGGAAAGTGTAGCAGAGCCTAAACTAAAAGAATCCCTCAAAAGAGTATTTGGGTATGATAAATTCAGAGGCGATCAGGAAGCCATAATAAACCACATTATGGAGGGTCACAATACGTTTGTGATCATGCCTACCGGAGCTGGCAAATCGCTTTGCTATCAACTGCCTGCCATCATCCAAGACGGAACGGCCATCGTCATTTCTCCACTCATTGCTTTAATGAAAAATCAGGTCGATCAAATGAACGCCTTTGGAGTGAACGCACGGTTCCTGAATTCCACATTGACCAAAGCCGAAAGTAATCGGGTGAAGAAGGATACGCTGGCAGGACTCACCAAGCTTCTGTATGTGGCGCCCGAGTCACTCACAAAGCCAGAAAATGTGGAATTTCTTCAAAAGACCAAGATTTCATTTGCGGCCATTGACGAGGCACACTGCATTTCAGAGTGGGGGCACGATTTCCGTCCGGAATATCGCAGAATCAGGTCGATTCTGGCCGAACTGGGAAACATTCCCGTCATTGCCCTGACAGCCACTGCCACCCCCAAAGTGCAGTTGGATATTCAGAAAAATCTCGACATGGACGGTGCTGAACTGTTCAAATCTTCATTTAACCGAGAGAACCTCTACTACGAAGTACACGCCAAGCAGCAAGCCAAAAAACACCTGATCAAGTTTATCAAAGGCCACAAAGGGCAGTCGGGGATTGTCTACTGTCTGAGTCGAAAAAAAGTTGAAGAAATTGCAGAATTCCTTCGGGTGAACGACATCAAAGCAGCCCCCTATCATGCAGGTATGGAGGCCAAAGACCGAATGAAGAATCAGGATGGATTCCTCAACGAAGACATTGATGTGATCGTGGCTACCATCGCATTCGGGATGGGGATCGACAAGCCCGACGTACGATTTGTGGTACACTACGATGCACCCAAGTCCATTGAGGGTTATTATCAGGAGACAGGCCGGGCAGGACGCGACGGCATCAACAGCAACTGCCTGATGTTCTACAGCTACAACGACATACTGAAGCTGGAAAAATTCAATAAAGACAAGGCCGTCTCTGAAAGAGAAAATGCCAAGTTCCTGCTGGAAGAAATGGCCTCCTATGCCGAATCATCCGTCTGTCGTAGGAAGCAGCTACTCCACTACTTCGGAGAAGAATGGAAAACAGAGAACTGCGGAATGTGCGACAACTGCCTGCACCCAAAGGAGAAATTTCAGGGTGAGCACTTAGTGCTACTAGCGATCCAGGCCGTGATGGAAACCAACGAACGATTTGACATCAATCACCTGGCACATGTGCTCACAGGGAAGAGCAGCCAGCATGTAAAGAGCTACCATCACGACGAATTGCCGATTTTCGGGAAAGGAAAAGAGCATACCGAAGATTTTTGGCGATCGATCATTCGACAAACGCTGTTGAATGAGTTTATCGCCAAGGACATAGAGAAGCCAGGGGCATTTCTACTCACAGAAAAAGGACGAAAATTTCTGGATGAGCCCCATCCTGTAGAACTCACCAAGGATCACGAGTTCAAGACAGACGGAGAAGAAGAAGAATTCGAAAGTACGGTGATCGATTCGCGTGCCTACGACAAGACGCTCTTTGACATGCTCAAAAGCCTCAGAAAAAAAGTAGCCAGGACTAAGGGCCTGCCTCCATATGTTATTTTTCAAGATCCATCCTTGGAAGAAATGGCCACCCTCTACCCCACCACCATTGATGATTTGAAAAAAATCGTGGGCGTGGGAGAAAGCAAGGCCCGAAAATTTGGCAAGGAATTCATCAAGCTCATTGAGGACTATGTAGAAGAAAACGACATCATCACTGCGTCCGATGTGCTGGTGAAAACTTCTGGCGTTAAGTCAAAAAACAAGATTGCCATCATCTCGCAGATCGACCGAAAAATTGATTTTGAGGAAATAGCCGAAAGCAAATCCATGACCTATGAGCAGCTCATCGAAGAAATAGAAAACATCTGCTTTGGGGGCACGAAACTCAACATCGATTATTACATCGATCAGCTAATGGACGAGGATAGACAAGAGGACATCTACGATTATTTCATGAACGCCGAATCGGACAGCCTGGAAGCCGCCTTGGATGAATTGGACGAGGACTATTCTGAAGATGAAATTCGATTAATGCGAATAAAATTCATGTCAGAATATGCGCATTGATTTTTGATCCGCATTTTTGCCAACCTATGCACCCAGCCATGAAAGTACTCATTTTAGGATCAGGCGGACGAGAGCACGCACTTGCCTGGAAAATCAAACAAAGCCCACTCTGTAGTAAAGTGTACATAGCACCCGGCAATGGCGGCACATCGGAGGTTGGCACCAATTTGCCGGTGGACATCTCCAGCCATCTTGCCGTGAAAAGGCTCCTCACAGAAAATGACATTGATCTTCTCGTGATAGGCCCAGAAGACCCTTTAGTGAATGGGCTGGTCGATGATTTGCAGGCAGATGCTGATTTTAAAAACCTGAAAATAATTGGCCCCACCAAGGCAGGCGCCCAACTGGAAGGCAGTAAGGATTTCTCCAAGCAGTTCATGGAGAAGTATGGAATACCTACGGGCTCGGCCAAGACTTTCACCAAAGAAAATTTTGGTGATGGCATAGACTACCTCGAATCCCTGGAGCCCCCCTATGTACTCAAAGCCGACGGGCTTGCTGCGGGCAAAGGAGTGATCATAACCTCAGATTTAGAAGAAGCCAAGTCCACCCTACACGACCTTATTCTGGACAAAAGATTTGGAGATTCAAGTGCCAAAGTCCTTATAGAAGAGTTCCTGCTAGGTATCGAGGTTTCATTCTTCGCTTTGACCGATGGAAATTCCTACAGAATGCTACCGGAAGCTAAGGACTACAAACGAATAGGCGAAAAAGATCAAGGGCCTAATACAGGAGGAATGGGGGCAGTGTCTCCCGTCATATTTGCCGATCGTATTTTCAAGGAAAAAGTGCAAAACCGGATCATCAAGCCAACCATCGAAGGACTGAAAAAGGAAGGCATTCCCTACACCGGATTTCTATTCTTCGGCATCATCAATATCAAAGGAGATCCATTCGTGATAGAATACAATGTGAGGATGGGTGACCCTGAGACCCAAGCCGTGTTGCCTAGGATTAAATCTGATTTTTTGGAACTGCTGATCGCCACCGCCGATGGCAATCTGGTAGATACAGAAATAGAATACGAGCGATTTTCTGCCACTACTGTCGTTTCGGTAAGTGAAGGATATCCAGGCACTTACCAAAAAGGAATCGAAATAACGACAGCCAAGCCCAGAGGGGTGATTACCTTCCATGCAGGGACCAAAAGAAATGAGAAAAACGAATTGGTCACGAATGGTGGTCGAGTGCTGGCAGTGACAGGCCTGGGCAAAAATCTTGGCGAAGCAATCAGCAAGGCACAAAAGGCTGCTGAAGAAATCGCTTACGAAGGGAAGTACTTCCGGACAGATATTGGACTAGACTTAAAGGAATTAGGTCAGTAAATGATAAAATTGAAGAAGTCAAGATGGGATGTGTAGGATGTAGCCCAAACGGGTGTAATAACAATGGCCACTGCGAAAGCGGAGGTTGCAACAAGCTGAACGTGTTTGATTGGCTCTCCGACATGAATCAGGTAGGAAGTGAGCCCTACGACATCATGGAGGTACGTTTCAAAAATGGCCGCAAGGATTTCTTTCGCAATGAAAACAAACTCGAAGTAGTCACCGGCGACCCGGTGGTAGTGGACGTACCAAACGGACACCATATTGGCTATGTCTCTATGCAAGGCGAACTGGTGCGGCTACAGATGAAAAAGAAAAAGGTGAGGGAGTCCGACGTGAAATCCATCTATCGTCAGGCTTCCTCCAAAGACCTTGAAAAATTCCATAAACTGAGGGAGAAAGAACAAGGAATGATCTACAAGTCACGCGAGATTATCCAGCACCTTGGTTTGGAAATGAAACTGACCGATGTGGAATATCAAGCCGATAGCTCTAAAGCCACGTTCTATTATTCGGCAGAAGCACGGATAGATTTCAGGGAGTTAATTCGGCAGCTGGCAGGAGAATTTCACATTCGGGTAGAGATGAGACAGATTTCGTTGCGACAAGAAGCAGGGCGCATAGGAGGTATTGGCTCATGTGGCCGTGAGCTCTGCTGCTCCACTTGGCTCACGGACTTCAAAACAGTCTCGACAACAGCTGCCAGGTATCAAAACCTTTCGCTGAACCCAACCAAACTCTCTGGCCAATGCGGCCGGTTGAAATGCTGCCTCAATTATGAGCTGGACACCTACAAGGACGCATTGAAAGACATTCCGAAAGTGGACAAGGCCCTGGAAACAGAGAAGGGCCCGGCATTCCTTCAGAAAACAGATATTTTCAGAAAGATCATGTGGTTTGGTTACAAAGACGACCACAATTGGCACGCCCTGCCAATAGCCCGAGTTTCGGCAATTCTCGAGCTAAACAAAAAAGGTAAGAAACCAGCTTCACTCACCGAAGATGAATATCTCGTGGAAGAGAATCAGGAAATCGGACTCAACGCCGACCTCATAGCCATGGATAGGAAATTTGGCGGTGTGAAAAAGAAAAAGCGAAAAAAGAAGCGAAAAAACAAGCACCTCTCTAAGCAGGCAACTAACAAAACGAATCAATGAAGCATTTAGCTACAGTTATCTTTCTTGGATTATTGGTGATCTCCTGCGACAAGACAAAAGTCTATGAGGAGTTTGCGGATTTGGAAGATGCCTTTTGGCATCAGGATTCTGTGAAAACTTTCAATTTTGAAATCACAGACCCCAGCCAACCTTACAATTTGATCGCACACTTTCGAAATAGTCAAGCGTATCCATTCCACAACCTTTACTATCGGTTTAGCCTAAAGAATGATCAGGATTCAATTATCGATCTTAAGCAAATGCAGATTATTCTTTTCGACCCGAAAACGGGTGAGCCAAATGGCGGTGGAATCGGTGACCTTTTTGATAACTCACAGG
>CAYORY010000088.1:0-8059 GCA_964406435.1 uncultured Roseivirgaceae bacterium
CTGTATTTCGGAAGACGAGCTAAATCAAGATTTTTTTAGTGCAGATGGGCTTGATTACAACCTTACGGTGCAATCGTATGACTCCACTTGGGACGTTATTTTGTACAAGGAGATATTGAATTCAACAGAAGCCGAGGCTCGCTCTTTCATTTTTGAGGGAGTCAAAAGGCTAGGCTATTTAAGTATCCCCAGTTTTTATTTTAAGGATGAATTTCTGAGTAATTCTGTCTCAGATGATGTGGCCAAAGCTGTTTTCAGGTTGAGGGCAAAAAGAATCGATGGGTTGATTTTGGATCTTCGCGGAAATGGAGGTGGATCCATGCAAGAAGCAATTGACCTTATAAGTTTATTCGTAGATCAAGGGCCATTATTTAGAATGGTCGATCAGAAGGATACAATTACCATTAAGGACCCCTCAAGAGGCAGAACATTTTCCGGACCACTTATGGTGCTAGTCAACAATCAAAGCGCTTCTGCCTCCGAGATTGTAGCTATGTGTCTAAAAGAACAACAAAGGGCTGTAGTTGTTGGAACAAGAACTTATGGAAAAACAACAAGCCAGACAATTGTGCAGATACCTTCTAAAGGGGGAAACCAAAAATTTCTAAAATATACCATTGGGACTCTTTATTCCTTAGGCGGAGAAAGCCTCCATGAGATAGGCTTAACGCCAACCGTCAAACTCCCTTTGGCATTTCAGCCTGCACCGTTGAAGGCTCCTTACTTTAGACCAATTGATCCAACACCAACCACCCCGGAAGTACTATACCCCATACCAGGCACTATTCTTCAAAAGCGTAGTGACAAAAGGTTTGAATCCGATTCAGATTTGGCTGACCTTAAACAGGGTATGAAGGTTTTGAATGATTTTATTGGATCGGACATTTCGATTAAAGTGAATATTGAAAACCTTTCAGGGTTGAAAGCGGCACTGGAAAATATTTCTAGTTATTCGGAGAACGAAACCTTTGTTCCAAATGCCATTAATCCCAAGGACAAAATTCATGAAGGAGATCTTAATGAGGACATTCTGCTTCAAGAAGCATATTATATTTTTACTGACTGGTTAGATCATATATCTCAGGAAAACCGAGACTGATTACCCAAAATAAAATGCGAATGAAATTTATCAGTTTAATAATTCTGCTACCCATAATTACCCTAGCGCAAAGTTCAAGCCCAGTCGAACACATGAAAAAAGTCGGGGCATCACAGGAGACTATCACCAAAGACACATGGGCATACATGCGTGCTGCCGCAAACGGGAGAAGCGCAAGAAGCTTGGACAAGAAAAGGCAAGAGCTCATAAAAACGTTTTTCAATGCCAAAAACCAAGTAAGTCAGGTGCCCTCATTTCAGGGAGATTACAGCTACAAGGCTGCTATGGCACAGTACTATCAATTGGTTATGACCATACTTCGAGAGGACTATTCGAAAATCATGGATTTGGAAGCCATAGCTGAGAATTCCTTCGATGCTATGGAAGCCTATTTACAGATTCAGGAACAAGTTGACGTTAAGATGGATTCTGCTTACACCAAGCTTACGCGAGTTCAGAAACAGTTCGCGACGAATAACAATATCAATCTAATAGAAGCGGAATCCAATCGAATGACGGATAACATCAGGAGAACAGCACGAGTTACAGGTTACTTCAACGATGCTTTCCTCATATACTATAAGGTTCAAAATCAAGAACGCTATCTTTTGGAAGCTTTTCAAGAGCAAGACGTTGGTAAAATAGATCAGGCGAGAATAAAACTTGACGAGATGGCCAATCAAGGAAAAGTTGAAGCGAAGGAACTTGGACCATTTGGGTCAGATCGAACAGTATTCAGTGCCGTAATCCAATGGATGGATTTTTACATCGCGGAGGCCAAGGAATCTGAAAAAATCATTGAATTCTTTTTTATCAGTGACGAGTTGAAAGAAAGTCAGAAATATATGTCTTCTAAAAAGCAGCAGGATTTAACTCAGGAAGATGTTGACAATCATAATCGCTTGGTCGAGAAATACAATATGTCGGTAAATAGCTACAACTCAAGTACGGAAAAATTAAATACCTACAGGTCTCAGAGATTTAAGTCTTGGTCGGAAGTGAAAGAGAAATTTTACAAAAACCACCTGTGATACATCACGATTCAACAGAAGGAAAGTCTCCTTTATTTTGAGGAATGAAAACCTCCCTCAAATATTTCCTCTATTTCCTGTCAGGGCTGTTGGTTCTTTCCATTTGCCTGATCGTGCCTGTCAATAGGACACCCTATCAAGAGCTACCCATATACGAGGAAATGACCCTCAGGCTGGATTCGCTTGAAAGCACACGCCCGAAACCCCAAAAAGGAGATTCACTTTTCATTGGTTTTGGAAAGATGTCCATCACTCCGTCTGATACGGTTCCCCTTGCAGGCTATGGCGCTCGGGAGCCAATGGAGTATGACCAAATCGTGGATTCCATATTTGTTCGAACTCTGGTGCTCGACAATGGAGTGAAGAAGGTGGCCATCCTTTCAGCGGATTTATTGATTATTCACCCGGAGTTAGAACGAGCCTTTAGGCAAGAGCTGAATGACATTGGCTGGAAACGTGAAGATGTTTTTCTGGGCGCTACCCACTCGCATTCCAGTGTAGGTGGCTGGGCAGAGGGCTTTGCAGGAGAGGTCTTCGCCGGGTCGTACCACCCGGACATGATCGAGCGAATTACCGGAGCGATGGTGAAGTCACTCTTGATAGCAGAGCAAAACACGCACCCCACCGAGGTGGGATTTGTTTCTAATGAATTAGGTGATCTGGTGCGAAACCGTCTGTTTCATGACGGTGTGGAAGACGACTGGATGCGACACCTCTTCTTCAAAACCGCCAAAGGGACGATCAGTTTGTCGGCTTTTTCTGCACATGCCACGTGCTTTTCACCCTTGAATCGAAATCTATCCGGCGATTTTCCCTCCTATTTCCATCGTGCGCTTGGCAGGGATTCCACACACGAATTTTCCCTCTACCTCGCCGGAGCAGTGGCTAGCATGGGCCCGGAGGGAGACGGCAGAAATCAGGAAAAGGCCAAGAGAATAGGCGAAAGCATGGCAGAGCAAATTCCACTGCTGAAGATGCTTGGATTCGAAGGTGCTAGGTCCGTCTCCTTGGAGGCCTTCAGACTAAAAGTGCCGATGCGATCCCCTCAGATGAAAATCTCCAAAAACTTGAAAATTCGACCCTGGATTTTCAACTCACTATTTGGGTACTACCCGGTGGAAGTATCCGTGCTCAAAATCGAAAACAATCTCCTGATAGGGTTTCCATGTGACTTTTCCGGAGAACTGGCACTCCCGCTTTACGAATATGCCAAGACCAAAAACCTGAATTTGATCATAACCTCCTTCAATGGTGGCTATGCCGGATATGTCACCAAAGACGAATGGTACGATCTCGATAAATACGAAACGCGCACAATGAACTGGTACGGTCCGGATAGTGGTGCCTATTTTAGCGAAATTGCCACCCGCATTATTGATATTTTGGCCGAATGAAAAGACTCCTTTTACTCCTATTCCTTTCACCGATAGTGGCGTCAGCACAGCGCGACTCTCTGGACATCAAGATTGGCCAAATGATCATCATGGGGCTGGATAATTTCAATACGCTGGATAAAGATGAACCCATGCTGCGAGACATAAAGAATGGCACGCTGGGGAACGTGATCATTTATGCCAAGCACATCGACACAAAGAAGCCGATTAAATCATTGTTGAAAATCAATGAGTACCTCCAGGAGATAGCACCCATTCCAGTCTTCATCGGGATAGACGAGGAGGGCGGAAAAGTGAACCGACTCAAACCCAAATACGGTTTTGCTGAGACCCGAAGTGCGCAATACCTGGGTGAGCTTCAGAACGAAGATAGCACTCGCTACTACGCCCGATCCTCCGCAAGAACCATGAAGTCTGTGGGCATCAATATGAACTTCGCCCCAGACGTAGATGTAAATATCAACCCATCCAATCCGGTGATCGGAAGCAAGGAAAGGAGCTATTCTGCGGATCATATGGTGGTTTCTGCACAAGCCAGGATGATGATCGAGGAGCAATCGAAAGAAGGAATAGTGAATGTTCTCAAGCACTTTCCCGGCCATGGCAGCTCCACAAGCGACACCCATTTGGGCGTAGCAGATGTATCTGACAGTTGGAAGCTGGAGGAGCTGTACCCCTATCGATCATTAATGAATCAAGGGAAGGTTCAGGCGATAATGACAGCTCATATTGTGAACAGACGCCTAGATGAGAGCCTCAAACCCGCCACTCTCTCCAAGAAAATCATCACAGATCTACTGAGAGGCTTCATGGGTTATGATGGCTTAGTCATTTCAGACGATATGCAAATGCACGCCATCAGTAAGCACTATGGTTTCGAGGAGGCCATCGTACTGAGCATCAATGCGGGAGTAGACATGCTCATGTTTGCCAATAACACTGACTTGGCTAGCCGCACCACGGCGGACGAAATCCACGACTTGATCAAGCGAAATGTAATGCTCGGAAATATCCCCGTCTCTAGAATAGACGAGTCTTACCAACGAATCATGAAAGTGAAGGAGTATTTAAACTAGCGGGCATTAGCTATATTCACCCTCTATGATCCAGTACAACCCCAAATCGTGGTTCTCACTCATATTTGATGTTTACAGCAGATATGTGATCCGAATTCTGTTTCCACTCATTTTGTTTGCGGGGCTTTTCAGCAGTGTTTTTTGCTTTTTGGTGCTGGATGTGTTCGCATTTGAATACGTGGGAAATGTGGCATTTCACTCCATCCTCGGTGTGATCCTTGGTTTGTTTTTGGTGCTTAGGACAAATACCGCTTACGATAGGTGGTGGGAAGGAAGAAAAATATGGGGACAATTGGTCAACGACTGTCGGCATCTGGCCATCAAGTTGAATAATTTCCTACCCAAGGATGCCACCGAAGACCGTCGGTTTTTCACCAAGATGATCCCAAACATTTGCTTTGCGATGAAGGAGCATTTGAGAGATAGCCGATTGGTGGGAGAGTTGGATTTGACGATGGAAGACACCAAAGAAAGAGTGATTGCCTCCAAGCATCGGCCAAACATTATCAATGACATGATGTATGAGCGGGTGATGGTCATCAAAAATAGAGGCGAATTAACCGCTGAGGAATTCTGGCTGCTCGACAAAGAATTGAAGGGCTTCATCGATATCATCGGGGCATGTGAGCGCATCAAATCCACACCGATTCCATACTCTTATAGCATGTTCATCAAGAAATTCTTGTTCATCTACTCGATTACTCTGCCCGTAAGTTTCGTGTGGGTTTTCGGCTACTGGACCATCCCGCTTGTGATGCTGGCCTTCTACTTCCTAATGAGTGTGGAACTGATCTCAGAGGAGATAGAAGACCCATTCGGGAAGGACGTGAACGATTTACCGCTTGATGAAATCAGCGTGAAAATCAAGAAAAACGTCGGGGAGATTATTCAGATCAAGTAATGCCATTGCCGGACTTGTTCCGGCATCTCATAATCTAGATTATACAGTCTAAATAGGCACGTTCACGTGTCTCTCCGCATGATACGACGAGCGCACTAGTGGCCCTGACTCCACGTATTTCAACCCTCTTCTCAAGCCTTCTTCTTTGAAGAATTCGAACTTGTCGGGATGTACAAACTCAGCCACTTCGATGTGCATTTTTGTTGGCTGTAAGTATTGACCGAGCGTCAAGATATCAAGGCCATGTTCCACCAGGTCGTCCATGGCTTTGAAAAGTTCATCGTCTGTTTCCCCGAGTCCGAGCATGATTCCCGACTTGGTTCTTTTGCCAGCCTCTTTGGTGAGTTTGGTCTGCTCCAGACTTCTGGCATATTTTGCCTGTGGTCGAACCCTGCGGTAGAGACGCTCCACCGTTTCCATGTTGTGTGAGACCACTTCTTGTCCTGCCTCGATCATTCTATATAGCGCCTCCCAGTTTGCTTTGACATCCGGAATCAGGGTTTCGATGGTTGTTTGCGGGCTCAGTTCCTTCACCTTTACCACCGTCTGGTACCACACCTCTGCGCCCCGGTCTTTCAATTCGTCTCGGTTTACTGAAGTAATAACGGCGTGTTTCACACCCATTTTTGCGATGGCTTCTGCCACTCGCTGAGGCTCGGCCTCATCGTACTCGGGTGGACGACCGGTAGCTACCGCACAAAAAGTGCAACTTCGGGTGCATACATTTCCAAGAATCATGAATGTAGCAGTTCCTGCACCCCAGCATTCGCCCATGTTTGGGCAGTTGCCGCTTTCGCAAATGGTGTGGAGCTTGTTCTCATCCACGATTTTTCGGACATTGGCGTACTCCCGGCCGACAGGAAGTTTTACTCTGAGCCAATCCGGCTTGCGAGGTTTTGGTCTTTCAGAAACTACAGGTAATTCGATCATTTCTCGACTTTTTCTATTTCTACTTTCTCCCCGGTTGATAACACTAACTCATATTTCCAGTTTTCACTTGTTGCCGCCGCAACAATCCCAGCACCAATTGCACCACCAAGAAATGCCGCAACGGTCACTTTATTATTATCTAGACGTGTCGGGCCAACAAAGAAAAAGCTATCACCTTCCCTAGTCAAAGGATAATACTCTCCTTCGAAGGCAATGTATGCATTGCCATTGTTGCCCACAGCGAATCCAAAATCTAGATCTTTCATGACACCTCCATTATTGTATTTTATGACGGTATTACTCTTATCCTTAACATCTATCTGAAGCCTCCAGGGGTTATTATTCAGAAAATCTGACAATGTCCTAAAAACGCCATCTTTTGGAGCTTCTTTCAGAATTGCAGAATTGGAATAATCTATTAACACAGGTTCGTTTCCTTTCCATTGATCCTCGGTTAAGAAATAGTTAGTGGCTTTGGTGACATCAACCTGTTCTAGGAGACCTTGGAATGCATCCAAAATGTTTTGCCCGTGTTTTTTAGTAACATCGCCACCACTTACCTTGGAGAAGTAATAGTATGTTTCCAACATTCGGTAAGTTTTACCCTCGACCAAAAAAACTTCAGCGGAAGCTTGTGCAAAGGCGAATTCATTCATTGCTTTTGTCAGTTCGCTAACAAAAACCTGTCTCAGCCGCACGGCGATTTTTGCATCCCCAGACGGACTAATAAGTTTTGAAAAAACCTCCGTAATGGGCTGGTCGGTTATTGCTGGCACCTTCTTGTTAGTGATACCAACTTGAGCCCAGCCAATCTCAGATTTTTTTTCTCTTAAATCAACCCATTCTACAATCTCGAAATTGAGCTTTTCATTGTTAAAATCGCTTTTCTCAAATTCAACAATGTGCTGACCATTGGATAAAAATGGAGTGCCGAGTGCTGCAAGAATGACAAGAAAGATATTTTTCATATATGCTATTTTGGAAGCAAAATTAACATGAATGTTTCAGCCATGGTTCATCTTGGGAGATTAACCCGAGTCCGAGAAAGAGCATCAAGGCATGCCAACCCATTTTTAGTATGCATGCATAACAAAGTTGTCTATATTTGATTTTCTCGGATGAAGAAAGAACAGACCATCGACTACAACATCAAAGCTGCCTGGCATGCCATCATGCGCATGTACAATCAGTACGGGTCGGATTTCGATATTACGGCTTCCACAGGTTTTGTCCTTTTGAATATTGACTCAGAGGAAGGAACTCCCGCAACTAAGATCGCTCCTGCGCTGGGCATGGAAGCACGGAGCTTGACCAGAATGTTAAAATCTCTGGAGGAAAAGGGATGGATATACCGTCAGCAGGATCCCCAAGACGGGAGAAGCATCAGAATTTTTCTTACCGACCTTGGAAAGGAAAAAAGAGAACTTTCGAGGCGTGCCGTTCGAGAGTTTAACTTTCAGGTAGCCAAGAAAATTCCTGAAAAGGAAATGACTATTTTCTTCAAAGTTTTACTAGAAATATCAAACACAATAGACAGCAACATTGTTTTCGAGAAGCTGGCCGAGCAGCTCGCTCCCGAGGCAATTAAATAACTCAATCAAGACATGAAACGAAGCATTAAAAAAGCA
>CAYORY010000089.1:0-8048 GCA_964406435.1 uncultured Roseivirgaceae bacterium
TTATTTTCCATTGTCATAATTTTAATGGTTTAATTCTTTAAAAAGTGGCGTTCAAACCTAGAGTGAACGTTCTTGGTCGTGGATAAGCAGCCCAGTCTATACCAGCTGTTGGTAGGTTATTCAACAATTGGAAATTGGCCGCTTGTGTACTTACCTCAGGATCAATTCCATTGTAGTCAGTGATCAAGAACAAATTCTGAACATTAAGAGAGAATCTCAGATTCTTGAAAACAGACGCACCATCTACTGGAACATTATATCCTACAGAAACGTTCTGCATTCTAATGAAATCTCCTTTATGAAGGAATCTTTCAGATACTGCCGCCTCAGCCGCACCAGATTCTCCACTTGTGAGAACATCCGCTGTTACATTTCTTCCTGTGTTAATTGAACCAGCAGTAAAGAATGCGTTTTGTGTATTATTATAAATCCAGAATCCAAACTGACCTGCCGCATACGCGCTGAAATCAAAATCTCCTACAACCAGGTTAATTGAAAGACCCGCATTCCACTCAGGAAGCGCTGACTTATTAACAAACTTCTGATCATCTCTAATAGGCTGACCCTCAGCATCAAATCCGGCAAATTCACGCAAGTAATAAGAGAACAAAGGTCTACCACCTGTCAACTGCTGAGCAAACGCACCAGAAAGTCCCTGACCGTATATAGTACCTGCATTTAGGTTACCATTGAAATCCCTCAACATGTTCTTGTTCTGAGAAACATTACCAGAAATAGTTAAAGAAACATCATTGGATTCGATAGCTTCAAAACCTAACTCAAGTTCCCATCCCTTATTTTCCACAATTGCATCGAGATTCTCAAATCTGGTGGGTACTAATGCAGGCGCGGCGACTTCAACAGTTAGTAGGAGATCACTTGTTTCCTTTTTGTAAAAATCAAGTGAACCAAATACTCTTTCACCGAAGAATCCGAAATCAAATCCAATTGTTTGTTGGGTAGTTTCCTCCCATTTCAAGTTGGGATTAACTTGCCCTTGAGCTAAAGTTCCTGGAATTCCAATACTGCCATTCTCCGTAATAGAAACATCGGCCGCCCTTTCTCGTCGAACAAAATTTCCATAGCCAAGTCCATCCTGGTTACCAACAACTCCGTAACCCACTCTCAATTTTAAAGTATTGAAGAAATCTGGAACAAACGACTCTTCGTGCAACTGCCATGCAAACGCCCCAGAAGGGAACACCCCGTATTTGTTATTGTCACCAAATGTTGACGAACCATCCACACGAACCGTGGCAGTGATTAAGTACTTGCCAGAAATGGTAAAGTTAGCTCTACTAAAGTATGACTGTAAATAGTCCGTTCTGTCGTAAAAATTGGCTGCCAATGAATTGACAGAAACGCCAGCAGGTCTAGAAAAGAAAACTGGAGTAAGGGCAGGGAAAGACATTGCAAATCCGCCACTGGTTTCATCACCACCTGTAATGTCATTCGAAATACCCCAGTTATTGTATTCACTAGTTGCGCTAGAAGCGGCAGCATCAGCTGCATCAAATGAATCTCTAATATCAGACTCCATTTGCTCAAACTTGAAATCACTGAAACCTCTGGCAATTACCCAATTGTAAGTATTCTTAAAACTTTGAACAGAATATCCTCCAAGAATCTCCATATCCACAGAACCAAAAGACTTATTGTAAGTGACTGTAGCCTCCACTAAATGATTCAAGGTTCTATTGTTGTTTAATTGACCAAGACCATTTCCTGTCACGTTATTTCCAACATTGTTTGATAGTCCAGAAATTAACGTAACCCTGTCGGCATCAGAAAAATCAAGTCCGTAGTTCAGCTTAGCTACAAGACCATCCATGATTTTATATTCAACAGATGGATTCACCAAGATTCTATTTTGAATTCCCCGGCTATCGTAGTATTTCAAAAGATTTGCAGGGTTGATTAATCCACCAGTGTTGTTGAAATCCGGATCGGCAGGCCATGTTGGGTTTGCAGCATATGCTGCTCCTAGAATGTCGCCTCGGAAACCTGCACTTCCACTTAAGGCAGGATCTTCTCTTTTAACATTGGAGAAACTTGAGGTCAAGGAAACAGTCAAATCATCATTCAAAAATGACGTTGATCCATTAATACGACCTGTAATACGCTGCATACTAGAATGTCTCATAATTCCATTCTGGTCTTCATAGCCAATCGAAGCTCTTAAAGTTGTGGCATCACCGATTGTAGTAGAATAGCTGACATTTTGTTTGTGAGATACAGCTGTTCTGAAAATGTACTCTTGCCAGTCCGTGTTTGCTCCAAAATCATTGGCACGCGCATCGCCTCCATACTGACCCACGCCAGAAAGATAATATGGCTCATCATCAGCCTTCAAAAGATCATAGGTTCTTGCGGCCTTAGAGATACTAACAGAAGAGCTAAATTCAATTCTATCCCCTAGTCCTTTTCCGTTCTTGGTAGTGATAAATACAACACCATTCGCTCCTCTTGACCCATAAATAGCAGCGGCAGAAGCATCTTTCAAAATACTGATACTTTCAATGTCCGAAGGATCCAAGAAATTTAGTGGGTTAGTGTCACCAGTCGTACCTAATCCAACGTCAGCTGAACTAGCAGTTTCTCCGCCAGCCAATGGAACACCATCCACTACAAAAAGTGGGTTGTTATTGGACCTTACAGAGTTAGTACCTCTGATTCTCAATGCAATACCATCACCAGGGTTACCACTTGCAGAAGTAATTTGGACACCTGCAGTCTTGCCTTGGATTAGTTGCTCAGGAGATGAAATAATACCTCCATTGAAATCCTTAGAAGAAACAGCCGTAACAGCACCGGTAGCATCCTTTACAGATTGCGTACCATAGCCAATCACTACAACTTCACCCAATTGTTCTGCATCAGATTCCATCGTAACATCAATTGATGTCTGAGATCCAACAGTGATTTCTTGAGTTGCATACCCGACATACGATACCACCAATACAGCTCCATCTGGAACCGAAAGGCTAAAGTTTCCGTCAATGTCAGTAACAGTACCCGAAGAGGTACCTTTGATGGTTACGGACGCACCGATTAGTGCCTCTCCCGTATCATCCACGATTCGTCCTGAGACTGTCCTGTTCTGTGCTTGAACAACAAGCACCGTCAGAGCAATCATCGAAGTAAGTAATAGTCGCTTCATAGAAAAGAAATTTAGTTTAATGATTAGCTAACTTAAAAATTCAATTTACCTAAGTCAGATTGAGGTCATTAACAAGACAAAAAGTAGCCGATTTTTCCCTAGAAATAGGGGATTTAGAAGGTTACCCGTTGACTGGTTGATGGTCATTCTAACTCTCCTTAAGTTAAGATTTTTTAACATAAGGATTGCGAATATTAACAAAAACATGATACCGCGCAAAGCATAAAAACACATAAATCGAAACTTTATTCGTTGCAAACGTTTGCATTCAGAATTTTCTATTTTCCCCTCTTCCAATTTTTGGGAAAAGTGTTGATTTCGGGTTTTTAATTAACCAAAGGCCAGGGTTTCACAAAGTCCGCAGGTCTTCTAGCTTTGTAGCAAAAATTCACAATGAAATACCTCCAAAATATCACCGATGCGATCGGCAATACTCCTCTTGTCCAATTGAGACGAGTGACCAAAGGAATTAGAGGCACTATACTGGCTAAGGTTGAGTACATGAATCCTGGACACTCGGTCAAAGATCGCATTGGTATCAAGATGATTGAGGATGCGGAGAGAGCAGGATTGATAAAACCAGGCGGGACAATTATTGAAGGTACTTCAGGGAATACTGGAATGGGCCTGGCACTAGCGGCGATTGCAAAAGGATACAAATGCATTTTCACCCTTTCTGATAAGCAATCTCAAGAGAAGATGGACATCCTGAGGGCGGTGGGAGCCGAGGTGATGGTGTGTCCCACAAACGTTCCACCTGAGGATCCACGATCCTATTATTCAGTAGCTAAAAAATTGAATGAAGAAATCCCCAATTCATTCTATCCAAATCAATACGACAATCCATCAAACACGCTGGCTCATTATGAAACTACCGGACCTGAGATTTGGGAAGACACAGAAGGGAAAATTACCCACTACGCCGCAACCATGGGAACGGGCGGAACGATAAGTGGAACATCGAAATATTTAAAGGAGCAAAAGCCCTCAATCATCACCATTGGGCTGGATTCCTACGGATCGGTTTTCAAGAAGTACAAGGAAACGGGAATTTTTGACGAGAAGGAAATTTACCCCTATCTGACCGAAGGAATCGGCGAGGATATCTTACCAGAGAATGTGAATTTCGAAACAGTAGATCATATACTTAAAGTAACTGATAAGGATGGTGCACTAATGACCAGACGTCTTGCGCGTGAAGAAGGCTTATTTGTAGGATGGTCCTGTGGGTCTGCCGTACATGGCGCTTTAGAGTATGCCAGAGAGAACCTTAAGGAAGATGACGTCATGGTCATCATATTACCTGATCATGGTACACGATACTTAGGGAAAATCTATAACGACAACTGGATGAAAGATCATGGCTTTCTGGATGAAAGAAAATTTGCGACTGCCAGTGACATTATAAAGAGCAGATCCCAAAAGCGAGAATTACTGTCAGTGCCCAGTGACAAAACGATCGGGGAAGCAATAGCACTAATGAATCAGTTTGGGGTAGACCAAGTGCCCGTCGTTGAAGGCGAAGATTTTGTGGGAAGTTTGAGTGATGGCAAAGTGCTCAAATCCTTACTTCAGAATCCGGCGCTTAGAGATAAGCCTGTAAGTGAAGTGATGGACGATCCATTTCCCTTCGTGTCGCCTAATCAAACACTGGACGTGATGTCCAGCATGTTGTCGCCTGAACTGAAAGCACTCATGACCAGAGGCGTAGACAATGAGCCCTACATCATCACCCAAAGTGATCTTTTGATGGCCATGACAAAATAATTCGAAATGACTTTGCCATTGTTTTATCATTGCACAGTCAATGACTAAAAAGATCAATAGCATCCAGGAGCCGGTCTCATTTGAGATGGAGGAGTTCGAAAAGAAGTTCCTGCATTCGATGAAGAGCAATGTGATGCTGCTCGACAAAATCACTCGGTACATCGTGCGAAGAAAGGGGAAGCAAATGCGACCACTTTTCGTATTTCTTAGTGCGGGGTGTGTGGGTCAGATTCAGGAAGCAACACACAGGGGAGCTGCGCTCATTGAACTGCTGCACACGGCCACTTTGGTGCATGACGATGTGGTCGATGATGCACATTATCGTCGGGGCTTTTTCTCCATAAATGCCCTCTGGAAAAATAAAATTGCAGTATTAGTGGGCGACTTTCTTTTGTCGAGAGGTTTGTTGCTATCCATAGATAACGGAGACTATCACCTGCTAAAGATCGTGTCGGAGGCAGTAAAGCAAATGAGTGAAGGGGAACTTCTGCAAATGGAAAAAGCCCGCAAGTTGGATATCGATGAGCAGGTATATTATGATGTAATCAGGCAAAAAACGGCTAGCCTGATCATCTCATGCTGTCGGGTGGGAGCAGCCTCGGTTGGAGCCAATAATGACGATATCGAGCGCATGGGGCAATTCGGAGAGGCCGTAGGTATGGCTTTTCAAATCAAGGATGACCTCTTCGACTATGGAGCGGCTGAAATCGGAAAACCCACGGGCATTGACATCAAGGAAAAAAAGATGACACTTCCTCTTATTTATGCCTTGTCTCAAGCCGATTCATCAGAAAAAAGAAGGGTGAAAAAATTGGTGAAAAGAGGTCAAAAAAGTAATAAAGCAGTACAGGAGGTGATCACTTTTGTGAAGGATTCCGGTGGTATTGATTACGCCGTGAAAGTGATGAATGAGTACCATCAAAAAGCCATCGAAATCTTGAGTGATTTTCCAGATTCTAAGTACAAGGAGTCCCTCTTGGAACTTGTCCAATACACTATCAGCCGAACCCGGTAACTAGTCACTCAATTTGGGCTCTAGCCGGCCTTTCATAAACAGGTTGTATTCTTCGCAGGACAAAAATCCGTCACCTAAAGAATAAGGGCAAGTCTTGTAAATTTTATCAAATTTTCCGTCGATCAATATCACGCCTGTGCCGCTGCACACCGGGCAAAGCATCTTGTCCAATCCGCTGCAATCAAAATCATTGGCTGCCAACTCCTCACCTGCCGCAAGTGCATCTGCTTTTCGCTCATCAATGAACGCTTGCTCGGCAAGGCCCAAAAATTCTACAGTCTCTTCATAGTAGATACCCCTGGCGCCTTTTAGCTGAATGTATTTATTCAGCCAGTTAATCGCTCGCTTATGCTGCCCAAGATGATACGAATTTCGCCCGTATAAATAGGCCATTTTGGAGGGCAGGGGCTTCATGTTTTTTAGTACTATGGTGAATTGATAATCGGCTGAATCGTAGGATCCACCCAGCATCATCTCCTCCCCAATATCTACCATTTTATTGAGCTCCGTTTTCATGATTTGGGCTTGGCTGATTCCCGCCAAACACATGCAAAGGACAATTATATGCGCCGCTCGTACCTTCATTGCTCACAAAGATTGATCATTTAATTAATTTCGAAGCTTAATATTTGTTAACCTCTTACTGATTTGGGCAATAACGATTCATTTCAACGTTCATTGACCTGAAGTCGTTCGCATGAAGAAATTCTTAGTTGTTTCATTTTTACTGTTTTTGGTCAGTGTGCTGAATGCGCAATCGACCCGGAGCGCAGGAACGACCGCCCCTCCTCCTGTCTATCAAGCCTCCAAGAAAAAGGCCAAGTTTAGCTTCTTAGGAATTTTCAGGAAGGAAGAGGCAAAAAAACCAATGGAAGCATCGGACGCCTTTGAACAAAGGATGAAAGCCGTGGCAAAAACAAAACGCAAGGAGGCCAGACTCGCTGAGAAGCCGGAAAATTCAGATCCCCTTTATTTCGGGCACAAGCGCCCGCCAAAAAAAAGGAAACAAGGCAAAAAGAAATATTGTAAAATCTGCGAGTTTGCGCATTAAGATTCCAAAACGCGAATCAAATCCTCCAACAAATCATCGGGGTGTTCAAGGCCAATCGACAACCTGAGCAAATTATCAGGCGTGGGGCTGGATGCTCCCTCCACCGACTTCCTGTGCTCCACCAAACTTTCTACACCACCCAGACTGGACGCGGAGGTGAACAATTTCAAATCGTGACCTATTTTGACGGTTCCCTTCAAGTCTGATTTGACGACTATGGACAGCATTCCTCCAAATCCACCCGGCATTTGAGATTTGGCTACTTCATGCCCCGGATGACTCTCCAGCCCGGGATACAGGACGCTTTCTATCTTGGGATGCCCCTCCAATGCTTTGGCTATCTTCATGGCCGAGTCACTCTGTGCCTTCACCCGCAGACTCAGAGTCTGAATGCCTCTGCAAGTGAGCCAACAATCAAATGGTGACGGTACCCCACCCACTAGCTGCTGGATATTTTTGATTTTTTGAGCCAATTCGCCTGCCTCTCTGACCACCACGGCTCCTCCAATCAAATCGCTGTGTCCGCCGAAATATTTGGAGGTGGAGTGAACAACCACATCGGCCCCCAGCTCCAAGGGACGCATCAAAACGGGCGTTGGCCAGGTGTTATCCACAGCACTTAAAACTCCGTGTTCCTTACATATCTCTGTAATGGTCCTCACATCCGAAATTTTCAGTTGGGGATTTGAGGGAGACTCTAGGTATACCAAAGCGGTGTTTTTGTCCAAGGCATTTCTAACCGAATCCAATTGGCTCATGTCCACAATTTTGGCCTTCAGTCCCCAATCATTCAGTACTTTTTCAAAAAGCACCCGTACCGCAAAATAGACATCATCAGGAATCAACACGTTTTGGCCGGGTTTCAGGCTTTGAAAAATAGCCGCGATTGCAGCCATCCCTGATCCAAATGCCACACCGACCTCCCCGCCTTCCAGCATGGCTATACTTTCTTCCAAAACTTTACGGTTGGGGTTATCAGCCCGGCCATAGGCAAAACCGCCATCATAAGTGCCATCCGGATTTCTGTGATAAGTTGAGGAAAAATAGAGCGGAGT
>CAYORY010000090.1:0-7981 GCA_964406435.1 uncultured Roseivirgaceae bacterium
AAAATGAATACCGTCTCGTAATTTTTCATTTAAATAATTGGTTTTTAAAAATGAGGTGCGAATTTAGTTAGAATAGTTTAAAGTTCATAGCTCTTAGTCCACAGTTGTTAGACCATAGACCGCAGACTCCCGACTATCGACTATCGACTACTTTACCACAAAACTTCCTTTGCCCATCAGGTAGTCATCTGTGTATACTTCCACGGTATGTTTGCCCAGGTCGTATTCGCTTCCCTTATTATAAAGAAGAGTCACTTGCTGACTGTTTCTGTCATAAAGAACTTCCTTCTTGGCAGTGTAGAACATCTCTCGTCCTTCAAAACTAAAGGAGCCGGACCCTCGTGTCACATCAAAAAGCACGTTGTTGTCCGGCGCAATCACACGAATTAAAAGATCCTTTCCTTCGATAGGGGCAACCTTGTTTTCACTTATTGTAAACTCAATCTTGATGTTCTCGATGTGTCTGTTTCGAAATTCCGTTTCGCGCTCTTTGCCACTGCTATTTACAGCGAAAATTTTCATCCCTGTGACCTTGAGCTGAGACGCGATTGCCACTTGCTCGGAAAGCTGGTTGCTGGTTTGGGCAAGTGAACTGATCGAATCGGACAATTGATTCTTCTCCGTTTTCAAGGTTGTATTCTCCGTCAGGAGCACTTCGTTTTGTTTCTTTAGCTGCACTATCTCCTGATCCTTCATTACCAAGAGCTCCTGATAGCCATCCACTTTATCGGCCAGCGATCGAATCATTTCCCTGTTAGCCTGATTGGTCGTAAGGAGCTTCTTTTTTTCTTGCTCTAGTTCGGCCTTTACCACGAGGAGCGTATCAATATTTCCGCCCAATCGCTGAATCTCCAATATCTGTTTATCCAATTCGCTCCCGATAGAATCGAGCTGAAGCACCGCCTGGTTCAATTCGGCCTGGGTTGTTTTTACTTCCTCTTTGAGGTTCTTGTTCTGAATAAAAAAGAAGATCAATACAATGGCGAGCACTGCCGCTATTCCCAGAAAAATAGGTAGTCGATTCTTCCCTGGTTCCTTGGGTGCATACTCCTGTAGATTGTCTTGTTCCTGATTGTCCTGTGCGTCCATTTTTGAATCAATTTTGATTTTGTGACTGCAAAAGTAGCAGTTTAGAATCTCAACGTGAAGTGTTGCTTCACTATTGGATGATGGGGGAAAATAAGTCCCGCCTGAAAAATATCAATGGTCAAGGGGTATTTCTCCTCCTTCACTATGGATGTCCAGCCGCTCTTCATATCCTCGGACCAATAAATATCATGGATCACCACGCATTTAACCCGAGGACAAAGTTCGACGATACTTTCGAGTGCGTTTTGGACGACTTCACCTCTATGATCAGCGTCTATGAAAACCAGTTCGGGCTGATGACGCACAAGTTCCTGTTTGAGACACTGATGAATGTTCCCCGTAACAATATGGATTTTGGATTCTGCGGCGACTATTTCTTTGGCCAACCTTGCAATAATATCAGAACCTTCTATCGTCACCACTTTCTTTAATGACTCACTCTTGGACAGATAAAGCGCATTGATTCCGAGTGAAGTTCCCGTTTCCAGGGCGGTCTCTATTTGTAAATAGTTACATAGTAATCTGAGGAAATTAGAAAACTTAGCAGTGCTCAGCGAGGTGCTGGCCACATGCCCTACAGTTGATCTCTTGACACGACCTGTTTTGAAATCCACTACATCTATTTGTTGATCGTTTGATTCGAGGTGAGTCCTGATCAATTCAACACTCTGTAGTTTTCGACGAGAGGGTTTTATGGCCTTATTAAAAAGATCAAAAAGAAATGGAGAATGAAGGCTGTGAGGACCCACCGCTCGAAACCAATAGGCTACATATTGGCTCGCCGTGAAAAAGAATGATGACAACTCTTAGTTAAGTTTGAAAGGAACCACCATAGTGAATGCCGGGATACTCACATTGAATACTTTGCCATCCATGACTCGCTCCATGGTGTAGAAACCGGACATCCTACCCAGTCCCGATTTTAAGTTGCAGCCCGATACATACTGATGCACTTCGCCTGGCTCCAAAATAGGCTGCTTCCCCACCACCCCGTCTCCATCCACTTCGCGCTTAGGGTGGGTGCTATCCCTGATATCCCAGTGGCGAGCCACTAACTTCACTGTGTGATCGCTGATGTTCTCGATGGTGATGCGATAGGTAAACACAAAATGATACTGAGCAGGGGATGAGTATTCTGGCATGTACTCAGTCTCCACCGTTACCTTAACACCCTTGGTAGTAGCAGTAATCATTTGCTGGCAATATAGAGTTCTCACTTTAAAATGCTAAAACAAAAAGCAAGATTTTACAATATTTAATAACCTTGGGAAATGAACGTAACTATTGAGCATGGATGGAAACAAAGGCTAAAGGCTGAATTTGAAAAGCCTTATTTCAAGTCCCTCATTGAATTTGTAAAATCCGAATACCAAACCAATACGATTTATCCACCAGGGAAATTCATTTTCAATGCTTTTGATACGTGTGCATTTGACCAGGTCAAAGTGGTTATTCTTGGACAAGATCCTTACCACGGGCCAGGGCAGGCACATGGCTTGTGCTTTTCAGTGCCAGATGGTGTCATGATCCCACCTTCATTGGTAAATATTTATAAGGAATTACAATCAGATATGGGCATAGTGCCTCCTCGAAGTGGAAACCTGGAAAGGTGGGCAAGGCAGGGTGTCCTACTGCTAAATGCAACACTTACGGTAAGGGGGCATCAGGCAGGGTCTCATCAAGGGAAAGGGTGGGAGGAGTTTACTGATGCAGCAATAAAGGTTCTTGCGGAAGAAAGAGAAGGATTGGTCTTTTTGCTTTGGGGATCTTATGCTCAGAAGAAGGGGGCCTTCATTGACTCAAGTAAGCATCTTGTTTTGAAGTCACCACATCCGTCACCGCTCTCAGCACATCGTGGGTTTCTGGGGTGCGGTCATTTCAGTAAGGCGAATGAGTATTTAGACCAGAAAGGTTGGACCAAAATAGTATGGTGAAAGGGGGTGTCCCAACAATTCGTATCTGAGTCAGTAGCAGAAGAAAAAGCAAGCAATGGCCGTTTGAAATTAATAGCACTATATTACTAAATAATTTAATTATTTAATGAATGGCCTATCATCAATTAATGCCGCCCTCTGAGGAAAACAGTTACCTAAAAGGTGGCTGCCTTTATCTCTTACTTATTAGTGGAGTTATTCTTGGAATTTCATTTCTGGCAAGCCTAGGATGAGATCATAACTACTTATTAATCAACTATAAAAAGTAGGTGAATTAACTTATTAGGTATTTCCTTTTTCTGTCAAACTATTTTTTATAATTTGTGCTCTTAAGCGAAAACGAAAATCATGGCAATAGCAAGAGATTAAGTAGATGAACAGTACCAGCACGACCCTAACCGCTCACACATTCACATTATCCAATCGACAAACTAACCCTGCCAAGTCAGACAGTGCCTTGACCAAGGAAGCTTCTGTGGCATCTACATTGTCAAAAACCCTGAGAGAAAGCCTCACACCTGAAATGTCAAATCTTTGTGAAAGTTACCTTTCGACCAAGCTCACAGGGAAGATGAGAAGTCTGGCAAAGTATTCTGAAGGTAAGTCGGGGATGCGATCTTTCAAGCTGACCAAATACGGCAAGAACCTGAATGGCTTCAATTTCAACTCTGAGGCACCATTCAAGAAAACATTTCTGGCAAAGTACCATGTGAAATTAGGCTCCAGAAGGGGACAGGTTATTCTGCATTTCCCTTCATTCGTTCCGAGTAAAGATTTGAGAGCACCAAATGAGGCTACAAATTTCAAAATCTGTGGACGCCTCGTTGCTCTTTCAGATTATAACTACGATGCATCTGATCGGTCTTTTCATCCGGTCAGAAATGAATTCAATGGAAGATATGCCTCTTTTGATAGTGGTATGTTACCGTTGCTGAAAATGCCGGTGGATCCTATCACTACCCAGCTGAGCATTGACCAAAAGGAGTTGCCCGAAGGAACATCTCTGTTTCTACTCTTGTCAGTTAGTTTTTATCAATATGACAGTGGCAGGTTTAAGCATATAAGCAAGGACAGTGCTCTTCATGTGGAGTCGGTTCTGTAATATCCATTTCGGTTCAGTTGACGAACTAACAAGAATGCGCTTCGTCTTTTACTTTGTCATAGTTGTTCTGGCTGGTAGCCTGCAGGCTCAAGACACTTACCATCGAGCCGAGAAGCTTTATTTTGGTAGGAACCACGAACAAGCTCTTGAGGAAATCAATCAGAAAATTAAAACTACTCCTGAACCTCCAGACTTTCTCTTAAGAGCGTTAATTCATGAATCTTTGGGCTTCTACTCCAATGCCAATGAGGATTTTGTGCAAGCCATTCGTCTTGACGAAGAATTTTACGAGGCTTATTTTCATTTTGCTGAATTCCTGAACAATACGAACGAATACGAAAAGGCAGTTGCTAGTTTGACACTGCTGCTTAATAAAATTGATCAGGGTGAGACTAAAGGTGTCTTTTTCAAGATAGATCAGAATGGCCTAGAAGGAACTGGTGTGACCACCCTTACCGGTATGAAGTCTGAGATTTTGACAAATCGGTCTGCGTCTTACCAACAGCTTGGCATGCATGATTTGGCACTAACTGACATTAATGATGCTTTGAATATCGACGAAACGGCTGGTCGGTTGGTTAATCGATCATCCGTGTTTGCTGAGATGAATCAAAACGCTGATGCGCTTAAGGATTTGAGACGAGCAGTTTCCATTGCTCCGGAAAATGCCCTGGCTTGGTACAATTTGTTTCTACTGGATCGGTCGACTAAAATCCCAGCAACTCTGGAAGGAATGGACGAATTTGGTCCAATGCTTTCATTGAAAGGTGTTGAAGCCATGGAACAGGGGGACACTAGAAAAGCCGCTGAATTGTTTGAGCAGGCGTTGATACTCACGCCGAATGATGCACGGCTGCTATTGAACTCTGGTAGGCTTGATTTCAAAAACCAGCAATTCGCATCTGCTCAGCAGAAATTTGAGCGAGCATTGAAAAATGATTCATCAAAGAAGGAAGCGATATATCTACTTGGAAATGCGCTTTTCGGACAAGGTGATTTCAAGCAGGCCCTGGAGAAATATTCCGATTATCTTAAAGTAGACCCAACATCAGGAGACGTTTGGTTCAATTCAGGAATGGCTTATTTGGAACTGGAGGACTCTTACAATGCATGTCAGTGTCTGGAGCGAGCAAGCGATTTCGGAATGAAAAGGGCAGAGACCTTTCGCTCAGGATATTGCACCAAGGAGTAGTTTGGTATCTTTGATCCCATGACAGCCACCCAAGGATTGAAAATCGATATGCATACGCATATCATTCCTGAGAAGCTCCCCAATTTCGCAGACAAATTCGGTTATGGTGATTTCATTCATCTGTTGCATCATCGGCAAGGCTATGCCCGAATGATGAAAGGCGATAAGTTCTTTAGAGAAATTCAGGCGAATTGCTGGGATCCACATATCCGGATCGAGGAGTACAACAATTTCAATGTGGACCTACAAGTCGTGTGTACCATACCGGTCATGTTCAGCTACTGGGCAGATGCTGAAGATTGCCTTGATCTATCAAAATTCCTGAATGACGATATTGCCGAGACGGTTCAGAAATATCCTAAACATTACCTGGGCTTAGGTACTGTACCCATGCAGGATCCGGAGTTGGCCATTAAGGAATTGGAGCGACTCAAAGAGCTTGGATTTCCTGGCATTCAGATAGGATCGAATGTCAATAATCACAATCTGAGCAAACCAAGATTTTTTGAATTTTGGCAGGCTTGTGAAGACCTGGGAATGGCCGTAATGATTCACCCGTGGGAAATGATGGGGCGGGAACACATGGAAAAATACTGGCTGCCTTGGCTGGTCGGTATGCCTGCCGAAACTACTCGAGCTGTCACTTCCATGATCTTCGGGGGCGTATTCGAGCGATATAAAAAACTTAGAGTTTGCTTCTCGCATGCGGGTGGAAGTTTCCTTTCCACCATAGGTAGAATTGAGCATGGGTTTAACTGCCGACCGGATTTAGTGGCCGTGCATAATGACGTGAACCCTCGCGAATATTTGGGCAAGTTCTGGATCGATAGCATTACCCACGATGAGAAATACCTTCGGTACTGCATCGATATGATCGGGTCGGCTAAGATATGCCTGGGCTCAGATTACCCCTTTCCACTTGGTGATCTCGAAATCGGAAAATTTATCGAAGAAATGAACCTGCCCCAGGAAGACCTGGATAACATCATGTATCGGTCCACGCTTGATTGGCTGGGGCTGTCTTCTGAAAACAACGAGGAACAGCTCAGAAAAATCCTTGAAGAGAAATAGGAGGGGCGTAATTCTCTGGTCTATATATATTTGCAGCCCTTTAGAACATGCATGCGTAGTTCAACTGGATAGAATACCAGATTTCGGCTCTGGGGGTTGAGGGTTCGAATCCTTCCGCGTGCACACTGAGCACCTTCCTACCTGGAGGTGCTTCTTTTTTTGTAGTTATGAACCTTCAGTTGATTATTTTAAGACATGGCCAGACCGATTTGAATAAAAAGGGAATGGTGCAAGGCCGTGGAGTGGATACATCACTAAATGAAACAGGAAGACGCCAGGCAGCTAAGGTGTACGAGGCGCTAAACCAATTGCCAATAGACCAGATTTATGTTTCTACCCTGAAACGAACGCACGAGACCGTGGTTCATTTCAAGCAAAATAAAACGGTGCTTTCCGGCTTTGATGAAATCTCCTGGGGCAATCAGGAAGGGGTGGTTCCCACGTCAGAGTCTAAAAGTCTCTATGCCGAAACGCTAAGGCATTGGTGCTCAGGTAACTTAGAAGCAAATCTCGGTGGTGGAGAGTCTCCTTTGGAGGTAATGAAAAGGCAAAGGGAGGCGATGAAAGTAGTGCTTGGAGGCGATCATTCTACAGTTTTGATTTGCATGCACGGCAGGGCGATGCGCGTCCTTCTTAGCTGGCTTACCGATTCTCCCTTAGAAGAAATGGATCAGTTTGAGCACGCAAACTGCTGCTACTACAAGCTTGAGTATGACGGAAAGAAATTTGACTTGATCGAGAGAAATGTAACTGTCCATCTGGACTAATCACAATCCACAAATAGTGATCAACTGGATGACATTTTCCTGAACCAACTGGTTCAGGTTAGGGAAGGTCATGATCAATCCTCGGAAGAGCAGGATTGTTCCAGAGAGGACTCCAAGAACCGGAACGGCCGAAGGAATGATTTTCTTGAAGCGGACAGAGAGGAGTGTGCTACCAAACGAAACGGATGCCAGAGCGGGTAGAGTGCCTAATCCGAATAGGATCATGAAAGCCATACTGGACCACAAACTTCCCAAAACCAAAGCCGCTGCAGCCGCGACATAGGTTAAGCCACATGGAAGAAAGCCGTTGGCTACCCCACTAATAAACCATCTTTTTTTGGATGACAGGTTTTTGGCCAGAATCAGCTTCACTTTCCCGTAAGCCCACGATTGGTAATAGTATCGTTCCACCGAATTTCGGGTTTTCGGGAAGAGGTATATGGCCATCAAGACCATTCCAATACTAACGGTCATGGCCTTCTGTATTTGAATGAATTCAAACGATTGGCCAATGATGCCGAGCATCAGGCCCAAAAAGACGTAGCTCGATATACGCCCGGCATGGTAGATTAGAAAGGTCGATTTGGATTGGTTCGGGCCGGTGAGGGTGAGCATCAGCGGCCCGCACATGCCCACGCAGTGCAGGCTACCCACCAGTCCTATAACCAAAGCGCCAATCATTTCAGAAAGATGGTTTCCTGCTGAAAATACTCTTTTCCATCTGCCGTCCAGGTGAGTTTGACACGATAGGCGCCAAGGACGAGTTCAGACCGCTCGATGAGTTGCCTGTTCGATTCATCCAACTTGATCTCCATTTTTTTATCGA
>CAYORY010000091.1:0-7943 GCA_964406435.1 uncultured Roseivirgaceae bacterium
ACACTCAAATCTGTTTTTTTGAACATACTTACTAGAATCGGAAATAAATGAACGGATTGTACGTAGAGCTGCTAAATTCTATAATCGCATAGCAATACAAAACTAAGTTAAAGCTTATGATCAGAAGGGTCTGTAGGCTTCTGGCCTGAACTAATGACATCATGAGGTATTCTACCTTTGACCTGATCGGCATTGAGAATATAACTCCGAGGATGAATACAAATAGAAAATATGGATTAATGAGTGTAACCGCATAATGATGTAAACTCATGTTTGCGGAGAACATGGATTGTATGTAGGTGGAGGCGAGACTTATATTTTCAGATCGAAAAAGGACCCATCCAATCATTACAAAAAACAGGACATATAAAGATTTTAGAGGGTTAAGAAAGGACGGTAGTTTGAGAGGAATCATTCTTTCTATTATTAGAAAAAAACCATGGAACAGTCCCCAAAAAATGAAGTTCCAACTTGCTCCATGCCAAAGACCTGTAAGCAAAAATACGACGATAAGGTTGGCATAGGTGCGAAATTTGCCCTTTTGGTTTCCTCCGAGGGGTATGTACAAGTAGTCTCTAAACCATGTCGACAGTGAAATATGCCACCTCCGCCAGAATTCTCGAAAAGACTTGGAACAATAAGGATGACTGAAATTCTCGCGAAACTCAAATCCGAATATTCGCCCTAATCCAATAGCCATATCGGAATATCCTGAAAAGTCGAAATAAATCTGAAGTGAGTAACATAGCACACCTATCCAGGCTATGGGGGCAGATAAGTCAGTCGGGCTACCATCGAATATCAAATCAGCCACCAGGGCCATGTTGTTAGCAATTATCACCTTTTTGGCCAGCCCTCTTACGAATCGAATAACTCCACTTGTAAATTTATCAAGGGATCTATCTCGATTTTCAATTTGCTCATTAACGTCACTGTACCTAATGATTGGGCCCGCAATTAGCTGTGGAAAAAGAGCAATGTATAGCCCAAGTTTGAGAGGGTTTCTTTGATAAGGAACTTCCGCTCGATAGACATCAATAAGATAAGAGAGACCCTGAAATGTGAAGAATGAAATGCCTATGGGTAGAATAATGCCGCTGGTATCAAAAGGTATATTTAGGCCTATTTCATTCAAAAATTGAACTATAAAATGAGCATACTTATAATATACAAGCATACTCAAGTTCAGTACTATTCCTATTGTAAGGGCAGGCTTAAGAAATTTTCGTTCTTGTTTTTTTAATCCATAACCTAAGGTGATCCCAACTATGTAATTGATCCCAATAGATAAGAGCATAAGCAGTACCAGTAATCCTTCTCCCCAAGCATAAAAAAGGAGACTGACTGCTAACAAGAATATATTCTGGGCACTTTTCTTAAGAACCAAGTTGACAGTGATGACTGCAGGCAGGAAAAGGAATAGGAATATTGCTGAACTAAATACCATCTATGAAAGATTAGAGCAAGGCCATCTTATTACCCCTCTATCATCTTTTGCAATCGGGCCGCAATCTTATCTGCAATGCTATTAGCACTTGTGCCGTCTACTTTGAATTCCAGTTTCTTTTTATCATCCTCAAAGACCTTCACATCAACTATTGTTAGGGCTCCTTTTTGCTCATACCTGCCCCGCACTATATACGCTCCACTGAAGCGGTTTTCATTCATAAATATGATAGGCGCATTTTCTTCTTTGCTCAATTGTGTGAGGCGACTATCCAAGGAATTGCCAAGTCCTTTTGCGTCGTAAAACAGCTCACTGTCCTGAAAACTGGTATGAACAAACACCGGTTTGGGAGACAGCAGTTTGATGCTTTGCTTGTCACTATCCGTCATCTTTCCAATATTGAAACTCTCCACTTCAGAAGGCACTCTTACTTCTGGTCGCTGGATGCCTCCAATATCCGCGGCGAGCTGAGGCACTTTCTTGGAAGCAAATTGAAACAGATCCAACACATCGATGTACTCTCCCTCATGCAATGCGGCCCCCTTCATCCCGAAAAGAAGCGCATAGGTCAGTAAGCCTTGGCCATACAGGGTCGTTTCGTAGCTCACTGCATCGGCCGCTGAGCCTGCCAGTAAAAAGATACCGGTTCGGTCTTTCATTCGCTCATAGGCCTTTACTTCTTCTGAGCTCATTGTCTTGCTCACTTTCTCCTTGCCAAAGGCCGAAGTAAGCGTGCCCGAATGACAAGCATCTACGATCATTACCTGATTGAGGGCCGGCACGGATTTGATGTATTCGGTGAATTCATAGCTCGAAATGGCGTGCTTATCTCTGGTTTCTTGTTCAAACACTTTTCCGTCTTTGGCAGTACATGTCAGGTAATAGAAGTCGCCATCCTCTCCTCCAGAATTCACTCCATGTCCGGCCATGTATACGATGAGGTAGTCCCGTGCGCTGGCTTCCGTGGCATATTTCTCAAATGTCTTTCGTATGTTTTCCTTGGTTGGCCATTCGTTTTCGGGTCTGTCCGTAGTGAGTACGGTCATTTTCATGTTTTCGCCACCAATCAAATTGGAAGAGCTGATACGCAGTGCTGCAGCAAAATCGGTGGCGTCCTTGGCTGCATACTTCAGATCCATTTCATCTCCGGCGTAATCTGCCGTGCCTATCACGATCGCAAAGATCTTTGGCTTGATAGTGCTTTTTTGATCACTCGTAGGTAGCACAAAAATGTTCTTTGGCTCGCTCCCTATTGATGCGTCTTTATTGTAGGCTTTGATCACAATTCTTGATGGCTTGGCCTCATACAGATAGGGGTGTCCTTTGATGTCGTATTCGATGAGTTGCTCCACACCTGCATCTCGAGATTGGGTCAAATCATTAGAAACTTCTTTGCCATTGATCACCAACGAAACTTTTCCTATTCCTCCTCCTTTGTCGATTACTTTGAAGGAAAGGATGCCTCCGTCTTTGTTGGGATGCTTCACTAACTCTACCAAAGGAGCAGCACCAAGGTCACTTATGTTTGTTGTTTTCCTGAGTCCTTCAGAGCCTGTATTTATCAGCTTTGGCAAAAGATTGGGTTCGAAATAGAAATTTTTCAGTTGCTCCAGTGCTATGATTTCAGCACCCTTGGTATAGTGCATTTCCTGCATTACGTCGGAGGATGCATCAAAAAGCTGCCCTGGAGTGGTGATCACAAATTTGTCGAATCGCATGGGGATGAAAGAACCAACTTCTGTGTAGGAGTTGCTTTTCCCTTCCCAAATTTTGATGGACCCATCCAACGAGGATGTCAGAATATTGTCCTTCACTTTCAGGACTTTGGTGATGTAATCGTGGTGTCCGGCAAGCTCTGATTGTAATTTACCGGAGTTAGTAAAATGATATGCAGTGAAGTCATTGGATCGGGATCCATTCGAAGAGTAAATGAAAAATTCGCCACTTGGGAATCCCTGGATTTTATCTCCTCTTTTATCCACAGTCAATTTTTTGATTTGTGTTAGTCCGTCGAAAAACATAACCTCATTGGAATTGGTCAGGGCTATTATTTGCCCTTCGTCAAAACTGTAGTCCAGAATGCCTGCCATCGGAATGACTCCAACGAAAGTCAGGTCGTAGGACTGGTACAGATACAACCCATCCGTTTTCTTGAAGACCACCGTAGACGCATCGGGAGATACCTTCATATCGAATGCACCCTCCACCTCAAGTTTTTTTCCGCTTTCCGCTTTGAAGTTATACGCCTCATAGGTGTTTACACCTATTTTTCGAATGTACGTGTCTTCTCCAATGAACTCAATATTGAAGTCCAGAAAGTCAACTTTTTTCAACTGGCTCTTCATCTCTTGTTGCTCCAGATCCCATACTTTTATTTCATTATCTCTGCCTACCGCCAAGGCCATATTAAGATCAGGATGATAATCCAATTGCACGATTCCTCCCTTGTGTCCATCAAGGAGGATGGGGTAAGTAGCTCCTGTGAGGTCAAAAACTTTTAGTTGATTATTTCGAGAGGCAATGATCAATTTTTCTCCATTGGCATCTACATCTATATCATAAATGGGGCGGGCTGTCCCTATGAAGGTGCCATCCTCCCAGCTCCGATCCCGACTTTTGAAAACTCGTATCACATTGGCATGATCGGCTATATAGGCTTTGTCAAATTCATTGTCTGCCCAGCAGAGTGCCTTCAGACTTTCGTCATTCGTACGACGACTGCTCCAGCGAAACTTACCATCTTTATTCAGGTCTTTGTCGAGCAGCTTCACATCGCTCTCGCTATCTTCTCCTCTGCCAGAGGCGATAATCCCTCCATTTTTAGAGTCAACCAGCAAGCCTCCAACAGTGTGAGGGAAAATTTTCTCTGAATGGAAAATCTTGTTTTCTGTAGGATTCAGAGCCATTATTTGGCCATCTGAGTAGCCCAAAACAATCGCGGATTTGTAGTCGTAAGTGGCAATGGCAGTGATGGCCTGTTTCCTTTCTTGCGAAGAGTGAACCATTTCCATTCCTGCAATTTTATACCCCCTTAATTCACCACTTTGAGTTCCTACATACAAGTTTTCTATGAACTTGGAATAGGCCATGCTGGTTACTGCACTTGTCAATTCAATGGATTCGGTACTTTGCCAAGTTGAGCTCTCGTAGATGGTCAGTTTCGTTTTACCCCCTGCTACTATCGCCGACCCATCGGGTAGGTAGCTTATCAGTACTCCCGTATCACCTGTTTCGATGGTTTTTGTCACCATAAAATTGCTTGTATCCCAGATGTATATGTTTCCATCTTGATCACTGCTGATCATTTCATTTTTAGTAGGATGAAAATCGAGATTAACAATCGGAGCGGAGTGAGAGTTGAGCTGATACATTTCACGTCGTGATTCCGTATCCCAGATATGGATAATGTTAGAATCATCGACAGAGCCGAGCAGCTTGAAATCAAAACTGGTCTCTATGTAGTTCACGCGCTGGGCATGCCCCATGGGGATCACAAGATTGGCTTGCTGAGCCGAAACAACACTGGCGCTAAGGATGAATAGAGAAACTAGGCTGGTCTTTACAGGATTCATATGGTGAGTGATATGGTCTGCCTAAAATCGACAAAATCCAACGATCAATCAAGGGAAGTGCATTAAAATTCCCGAATCTGTTGATAAATCCACCGATTGGCTTCTTCTGCAAGTCGGGTAATTACTTCTTCGGTTTTCACTCCCTTTGTTTTGAAGGAATGGTCTGAATTTTCAAATGCCACGAGTGTTGCATTCGACAATTCGGATACCACTTCCTTTATCATAGGCATGTTGGCCAGTGCGTCATTGGTTCCTTGCAGGAAGAGTTGGGGCACTCTAATGCTGGATAAATGGGCTGCCCGATCTTTGGAATCCCGCCCCGGTGCATGTAGCGGAAACCCGAAGTAGACGATCCCTCTTACCTGATCGAAAGTCCTTTCTGCCAAGAGATGAGAGGCCATCCTTCCTCCATAGGATTTCCCCGAAAGAATAAGGGGCAGGTCACTCTGCTCACACGCCCATTCTACCACGGCTTGCCATGCGCTGATGTTAGCTTTTGGACTGCCAGGGGCTTTTCGTCCCTGATCGATATAGGGAAAATTAAAGCGAAGTACGGAAAGGTGTTGCAGAACGAGACCTTGCGAGAGGGATTCCATAAACGAATGCGTCATAGGCGCTCCTGCGCCATGAGATAGAATGATCAGCGCTGTAGGCTTGGAAGGTTCAGTGAGCAGTGCTTGGATGGTTTTTTCCTCAAATGGAATGCGAATAGATTTCATAATCTTAAAGATAATTCTGTAAGCTTACCTTTCTAAATTATGGGTAGGAGAGAACTTGTCTATTTTCTTATACACAAGCCATTTGGCTATCTGAGCCAGTTTTCTTCTGAAGCGGGGAATCCGGGACTAGGAGAATTGTTTGACCTAAAAAAGGATGTTTATCCGGTAGGCAGGCTGGACTTGGATAGTGAGGGATTATTGATTTTGACGAACGATACTTCTTTGAATCGGGCGTTGCTGGATCCTGCGAATGCGCACTCGCGTACCTACTGGGTGGAGGTGGAAGGAACTCCCGATCAGTCGGTTTTAGCTGATCTTGAGGTGGGAGTAGAAATAAATTTGAAAGGAAATCGATACCAAACAAAGAAAGCCAGGGTGGTGCTGATTTTTCCTGAAGTTGCGGAAAGGATACCGGCGGTGAATAGGAAGAAACATCCGGTCACTAGTTGGCTGGAGATATCGCTTATGGAAGGCAAAAATCGGCAGGTTCGCAGGATGACTGCCAAGGTGGGGCATCCTACTTTAAGGCTAATTCGTGTTGGAATCGAAGATGTAAAGCTTGGAGAAATGCCGATTGGTGGAATTGTTCAAGTCTCCGGCAAGATGCTAAAAAGGAAGTTGAAACTCTAGTTACTCGATGTGCAGGTGGTGGACATGCTCCCTGACCAGATCTACCCTTTTGGTGATGTGGTGGATGTATTTGGCGAGTTCCGTTTCGAGAATGTATCTGCGTCCATCATAGGATTCTTCGCCTATTTCATCAAGTAGATCGTCTCTGTTTTTCTCTATTTCAGCGATCCCCAGGCATTCGTCATACAGAAATTGGATGAACTCTTTCATGCTGTATTCCTGCTCAAACTTCTCGATATCTTTCAGTGTCTTTTTTATTTCCTTATCGTGCGAGAATCGTGAAGCTCGCTCGAGTCGATGGAGTAGTACCGAATCGTAATGATGAATATCCTTGAGCATCGTGATCACCTCGTATCGATACTCTTCCTCGAAGCAGAACTTGGACATGCCGTCGTAATCATCGAGATTATCCGCCTCCAGATCCCAGGCATACGTCAGTTCATCAATCTTCTTTCCGAGTGACTCCTTGGTCTCCTGACCAGCCGCAACGAAAAAGCCCACAAGGGCGATAAGTAAAAATAAATTCTTCATTCTGTCATTTTTGAGTCTGGCACTATTGGGCAAACTTCGAACCAATTATTCTATGATCCTGGTTATACCAATTAATGCAAAATGGATCGATCCACAAAACACTACGAACATAAAAAAGGTTTTCTGCAATATCTTTATTCGGAAGCTCTCGTAAAATAATGAAATGCGCTCAATCCTAGCCATATTCTTGTTCGGTTCGCTCATTGGTTTGCATGCACAAAATGAGCAACAACCTGAGTACCTCATGCGAAGTATCTATTTCGGTGGAGGCAGCTTTTACGTGGACTCACTTCAACGTGCAGAACTTTATCAGTTTCTTGATTCCATTCCTGACCTTCATCGCTATGACATCAGTATCCACAGCCATACTGACAACATAGGAGGAGCGAATTACAACAAATGGCTTTCTCAAATGCGCAGCGAAGCTGTGATAGATGAACTTCTGAACAAAAACCTCGATCCCAACAGTATAGTCATCAAGGACTTTGGACAGTTCAACCCGGTTTTTGATAATGCGACCTATGTCGGGCGCCTTAGAAACCGACGCGTGGATATTGTCTTTTGGCCATTGGTTTTTTAGTTCTCTCTGGTGAAGGTATTGGTTCCTTTGATTTTCATCGGGATGGTCATGCCCATGGTGCTCGCCTTGGCTTCCAGGTCTTGCTTCACCACTCCCTCAATGATCATCCCTGTTTGTCGCTCAACCTTCACGCTTCCTGACTGAGTTCCACTTAGCTCCATTTCCATTTGCTGTCCATTCATGTTTTGAGAAAATTTGCCCGAATCCATGGTGGTACTTAGTGAAATGGTGGCCGTGTTAGCATCCAGGGCGGTCAGTGAATACACATTGGTGACGTTCACATCGTATATGCCAAGGTTGGTATCATAGGCCCATTGGTCACCTTGCTTCGCCCTGCCATTTGCTGGAAAAAACATAAACCCCTGTTCCATTGACTTAGCGATGGCATCACTGCCAAACTGGGTTTCGAGTTGCATTTTTAATTGAGACTTGGATGCTTGATCAATAGCTGTTGACTCAATGAT